>NZLV01000180.1 GCA_002694345.1 Maricaulis sp. | reverse complement strand
TGGACGGATTTGATACGGCGGCGATAGATGCCGCTGGCGACAAACCGCTGGGCCTTGAATTGCCGATCGGGATCGCCTTCGACTTTGATGGCGAGACCTATGTGCGCGATTGGGCCCTGCCCCAATTCTACTTCCACATCATGACCGCCTATTCGATCCTGCGTCACAAGGGCGCTGAACTGGGCAAAGCCGATTATGTCGCCCACATGTTCGCCTATCTTCGCAAAACGCCAGAGACGGCGGGCTAGGTTTTTTCTGGCGTCACCCACTCCACCATTGCTGCGCAATGGTCCCGTTCGTTGATTATCCTTGTCCCCCGGACAAGAACATCCGCTCCGCGGAACGCGCCTCACCCCATCAAGGGCGAGGACGAAGTACCGAAACAATCTTGACCCGGGCCAAGGGCCCGCAAGCGCGTCCGCGCGTCGGCGCCTGATGCGCCGCCCCATCGGAGGCATGAGCAAAGCGAGTTGCGGTGAGATCAAAGAAATGGCGCCCCCGGCAGGACTCGAACCTGCAACCATCCGCTTAGAAGGCGGGCGCTCTATCCGGTTGAGCTACGGAGGCGGAAGCCGTGGGGCGACAGGCAAAAAGCCTAGTGCGACCAGGGCTGTTTGCGGTCGGCCGAGAAATTGTCCGCGTAGGACTTCTCATAGCGCTTGGGCTCGTGCGGCTCGACCAGCTGGTACGGGATACCCTGGCGCTTGGCATAGGCCACCGCCTCTTCCTGGCTTTCGAACTTGAGCTTGATCTGGCTGCGCATATCGGAGGTGGAGGTCCAGCCCATGAGCGGATCCGGCTTGCGGGCCATTTCCGGGGAGAATTCCAGCACCCAGTTCTTCATCTTGCCGCGGCCGGACTGCATGGCATTGCGTGCCGGACGATAGATTTTCGCAAACATGCGTCTCTCCCGTTCAATCCCGCCCGGCATGTCCGTTGCGAACAGGCCGGAAATGGTCGGAGCGGCAGGATTCGAACCTGCGACCCTCTGGTCCCAAACCAGATGCGCTACCAGACTGCGCCACGCTCCGTCTTCGCCCTTATGTAAGCGCGCCCGGATTTAGGCAAGCCTAAGGCGTGTCGTCGGCACCATCCTCTGCAGCCGCATCATTCCCGGTCTCATTGGTATCATCCAGAGCATCCAGTTCGGCATTGCCGAAAATGGCATGATGGACGCTGTCGCCGGGACGAATCCCCATCTCGATCGCCTGCCCGGCGGCCAGTTCCAGAACCCCGGACACCTCGGCATTGGCCGGCAGGCTGCGGCGTGAGCCGGCCTGAGCGTAGGCAATCACTTTCACGACCTCGCCCGACTCATCAATGAAGAGCAGGTCCAGATCGGCCAGCGTATTCTCCATCCACATCGCCGCGCGCTGGGCAGGCACGTAGTGGAAGAGCATGCCGGTACCGACCGGCACGGTTTCGCGCCACATCAGGCCGCGTTGCATCTGCTCCGGGGTCACTGCCAGCTCGGCCATAACCGTGTGGCGGGAATCACCGGTATCGATGACCACCGGCTCCGGCGCGCCGAATGCGACGACAGTGTCTTCAGCCGTCGGGCCGGCACCCGTGTCGGACTGGGCCCAAACCGGCTGGGCGAGGCCCAGGACGAGAAGCGGTAAAATCAGAGGTCTCATGGTGCCGAAGCTAGCCTCAGCCTGCGGGCGGCGCAACGCTTTCACGCAATGCGGATCGACCGGATTCAGTCGAGCGGTCCCCGCCCTCGCTGAAGACAAAAAAACGGGCCTTTCCGGAAGGAAAGACCCGTAGATGAGAACCCGGCCACAGGTCGCCGATCCGACCCGGGCCGCACGGCCCGCCCGCACTGCCGGGGCCGCAAGTCATGTCCCGGAGGGATCGGGACAGGGCAGGAAGGGATCAGCCTGCCGTAACCGGTTTGATTTCTGCCGCCAGAGCGCCTTTGGGGCCTTCCACACAACGCACTTCCAGCGGATCGCCAGGCTGCACGTCCTCAAATCCGGCGCGCCGCAGCGTGGCGGCGTGGAGGAAGACATCGCCTTCGATCTCGACACAATTGACGAAACCATAGCCGCGAAGCGGGTCGAACCACTTCACCACGGCCTGACAGAACGGTGCGTTGGAAACCGCATAGGGATGGAAGCGCCGGGGACGGCTGGCCGCCTCGGTATCGCCACCACTCATCTCGATGAGCTCAACCGCCTGCCGGCCCTTGTCACCCTGGACGGCCTTGCAAACGATCTTGGCATTGGGAAGCGCCGGTCCCTGCCCGAAGCGCCTCAGACAGCTGGCGTGCAGCAGGATGTCCCCCTGCCCGTCCTCAGCGTCGATAAACCCATAGCCGCGTGCCGGATCATACCATTTAACGCGGCCCTCAAGCTGAAGCACTTGTGTGTCTTCAAAAACTTCGTGAGCCAGAACCATCACTTCACTCGCTTAGACAACCCTCAAGAGAAGTTTTTGTAAACAAATATGGAAACCGAGAGAAGACGATTCAGCCAATTAGTTGCTTGGAGAGACTTCGAAATCTAGGCATTGAGAGCCATTCGCAAGGCAAAAACCACAAGATGTTGTGGTCCGGAGAATTGCCATCCGCAACCTGATGAGATTATGCATGATTAATTAACTGTAAATTTTTTCGCCTATGACGCGAACTTTTCCAGCCTGAACGGTGTTCACAATGCGGTAATGCTACCGTAATGCGCGCGGAACGTGCTCTAAATCGACCGGAATCTGAACCCGAATCCAATCCGCAAACGGATCAATCGAGCTCGGCTCGCAGGCGATCGCATTCCGCCGACCGCGCAAGGGCTGCGCTCGACCGGTAAATCGCGCTGTTGGACCCATGCTCCGAGCACTCCACCGATTCTACCCAGCAGCGGCCCTTGGTAGCCTGCCGCACGATCTCCTCGGCCTTGTGGAAGGCCAGCTCGGCCATGTGCTCGCAGCTTGTTCCCGGCACAATGCGGACATCCGCCAGCCCTCGGGCGCCGAGCGCCTCGAGGGTCGGACGTTCCGGATCATTCTCCGCGACCAGCAGGGTGTGGTCGAACATCTCATGCAGCCAGGCCTTGATCAGGCCGAACCCGCCCTTGCCGAAATCCAGAACCCAGCCACGCTTGTCGAGTTGTTCCGCGGCGAACACGAAGTGGAAGCCGAAGGAATAGCCATGCAGGAGATTGCAATGACTGTCCGCCGCCCACTGACGCGAACAACAGCTGAGCCCGCGCTCATTGCCATAGGATTTGGTGGAAAGATGGGCCATGCCCTCATGCTCCTGGCTGACTCACTCAGTGTGTAAGCCCAATGAAAAGTTTGATCCAACGCGGAATGGACTGGAACCAGTCCAAGACAAATAGAAGCCTTGCTTCCAAGCACTGCAGGAAATCAGACGCAAACACCGGTTAATCTGGAAAATCGCGAACTCCATACCAGTTTCCGCCCGCGCTTCAACCTGCGACGCCTAACATTACTCGCTAGATCTTTATAGCCAGTCGCGTGAATAAGCGCAGCCACGCGTGACCAGGGGGGCACACGCTGACACCTTCGAGCCCACCGCTCTTTCCCAGCGCATTCCCGCATCACCCAAGGCTTGATCTGAATTGACATAAGCTGGACCGGATTTCTACCTTACAGAGCCATCACCTCTTATTGCAGCGAGAGGGATGCGCTCAAACGGGGACAAGCGCATGAAGACTGTATCGTTGCCAGGACTGATGACTATTGCCTTGCTGGCTTTCACGCCCTGCGCGGAAGGCCAAAGCATTTCGATCAATGAACATGAGAGACTCATTTCCGCGATAGAGGAAGGCTACGCAGATCACTTTTCACAGTTCGCAAGAGCTCTCATGCAGGGCGTCGTAGGCGAAGACTATTTCAACTCACAAATTGCCTACGGAATGTTATCTGCTCGTCAGTCTGCCCTGCAGATTGAAGGCTTTGACTGTGTCATCGTGTCCGTGCCGGATGATCGCCCCGTCGGCCTGTACTCCCCGGGCCTGGTCTGCTTCGATAGCTTGGCACCCTTTGTCAGCGAAACTGAAGTGGACGCCTTGGCCGCCTATTTGCGCGAACGCGGCTACGGGCCGCTTTCCATGTACGGGTTCCCACCGCGAGCGCCCTCATACGGTTTCTCGCTCAACAATATCAACCATTCACGGGGATGGGCGCTCACAGTTGACGTTCGCGTCGATCCTGAAAGCAATACCGCGGTGTTGAAAATATATACCTTGTGCCGGGATGGTCTCAGCTGGGAGCGCAACTCAACATGCTAGACTCCGAATCCCAAAGAAGGATCAAGTGCCTTCTTACTGGTGATTTCACGCATGTCTTGGAGAAAAGCACCGCTGGCAGGCCCTAGGGGAATCGAACCCCTCTTTCCAGGTTGAAAACCTGGCGTCCTAACCGATAGACGAAGGGCCCGCGGCGATGAGGGCCGTCGTATAAGAAAGCTCGAGACGGCTGGCAAGCGGGAAATACGGAAAAATGTCACTCTTGTGCAGTGGCCAGGTCTTCCAATTGCAGCTGAACCCGGCGGCGGCCCTGCCAGGTATCAAGTTTTACGCGGCCGGCCGCATGAAACAGGTACTCACCCGCTTTCAGCAGTGCCTCGCCCATGGGCTCGTCCGCGCAGCGGAAGGCGATGCCCTGGACCGGGGTGCCGGCCATGTCCTTGAGCGTGAACCGGACGTGATCCTTGCCGACGCGTTTGGCAAAGGCCACCCGCATGCGTGGCAGGACAAAGCGCGGTTCCGGATTGGCCTGGCCATAGGGCTCCGCCCGCTCGAGAAGCTCGGCCAGCTCCACAGTCAGCCCAGAGGCACTCAGAACACCGTCCAGCTGCATCGCCATGGCATCCCCCGCTGCCGCCAGTTCCGGCGCCAGGCGCTCATCCAGGAAGGCAATAAGCTCATTGATCCGGTCAGCCTCGACCGTCAGCCCCCCCGCCATGGCGTGTCCGCCCCCGGCGATCAGCAATCCCGCCTCCCGAGCGGCGGAAATGGCCCCGCCCAGATTGACGCCTGGTACAGAGCGGCCGGATCCCTTGCCGAGCCCGGGCCCATTCTGCCGGTCGATCCCGATGACGATGACCGGCTTGGAAAAGCGCTCCTTCAAGCGGCCAGCGACGACCCCGATGACGCCAGGGTGCCAATCCTCGCCCGAGGCCACCAATACAGCCCGGTTTGAGCCCTGCCCTTCCGGCTGCGCCAGAGCGGCCTCCTGCACATCCTGCTCGATCGCCCGGCGCTCGGCGTTAAGCCGGTCCAGTTGCTGGGCCAGACGCTCCGCCAGCGCAGGATCCTCGGTGGTGAGAAGGCGGGCCCCCAGATCGGACTGCCCCACACGTCCACCGGCATTGATGCGCGGGCCCAGCAGGAAGCCGGCATGATAGGTCGAGGCTTCACCCTCCACGCCGGCTGCGTCGGCCAGCGCCTTGAGCCCGGTTTGCTGCCATTGGCCCATCACGCGCAGCCCCTGGGCTACCAGGGCCCGGTTCACACCGGACAGGGCGACCACGTCGCACACCGTGCCCAGCGCAGCCAGATCGATCCATTGCAGCAGATTCGGTTCACTGTCCGCGGTGAGTTTGCCGCGTCTTCGGCCTTCGCGGTTCAGCGCAGCCAGCAGAACAAAGGTCACGCCCGCCGCAGCCAGATGACCGCAGCCGGATGTGTCGTCAGGCCGGTTCGGATTGACCAGGGCCACAGCCGGTGGAAAATCGTGATCCATCAGGTGGTGGTCGATCACCACGATATCCAGCCCGATCCCGGCACCGTGTTTGAGCGCTTCGTGGGCAGCCGCGCCACAATCGAGCGTCACGACCAAGTCGGCACCCCGCTCGCGCAGGGTCTCGAAGGCGGCTGCGGACGGTCCATAGCCTTCCTCCACCCGGTCGGGGATGTAGATTTCCGCGTCCTGCCCGAAATGCGCCAGCCAGCGCCAGAGCTGTGCAGCCGAAGTGGCACCATCGACATCATAGTCAGCGAACAGGGCAATCCGACGCCCCGCCTCGATGGCATCCCAGATCGTGGCGGCGGCCAAATCCATGTCGGCGAGACTGGACGGGTCAGGAAAACTGTCGCGCAGGCGCGGCTGCAGGTAAGCCCCGGCCTGTTCAGGCGGAATGCCCCGGGCAGCCACAACGCGCGCCAGGGCATCCGGGATCTGGCATTGACGGGCGATCTGCGAGACCGCCGCATCCTCTGCCTCGCGCAGGCGCCATTTGCGCCCGCTCAGCGAGGCTTCGACGCCGAGAAGGGTATCGCCGGGTCGAGGGGCAGCAGCGGCCGCTTGGGCCGCCGTCGGATCCAGCACGTCGTCAGTCGTGTCGGTCATGTCCCCTCGGCATCGGTTCAGACCGGACGGGCAGTCCGGATACGGCGAACCGAATGATCGGCCGAGTCGAGCAGAAGCGTATGGGTATTCACCAGCCCGCCGCTCTTGCGCACACCATCGACCAGATCGCCATCGGTCACGCCGGCCGCCACGAAGAGGCAATGGCTGGCAGCCAGTTCGGCCAGATCATATTTGCGATCGAAGTCGGTGACGCCAACGCGAGTGGCGCGGGCCTTCTCGTCCTCATTGCGGAAGATGAGGCGAGCCTGCATCTGGCCGCCAATGCAGCGCAGTGCGGAGGCCGCCAGAACGCCCTCGGGAGCCCCGCCCTGACCGATATACATGTCGACCCCGACGCCAAGACCGGCGGCGCCCATAGCACCGGCCACGTCACCGTCCGGGATCAGGCGGACGCGGCCGCCAACATTTTTCACGCCGTCAATGATCGGCTTGTGGCGCTCGCGGTCGAGCACACAGACCGTGATGTCGGAGACGTCAACGGCCTTGGCCTTGGCCAGATTCTTCACATTCTCTTCCGGGCTGGCATCGAGGTCGATGACGCCGGCCGGCAGACCCGGGCCCACGGCAATCTTGTCCATATAGGTGTCGGGCGCGTGCAGCAGACCTCCGCGCAGCGCGAAGGACACCACGGCCAGTGCATTGGCCTGGCCCTTGGCGGTCAGCGTCGTGCCTTCCAGCGGATCCAGGGCGATGTCGATTTCCGGGCCCTCACCCGTGCCGACTTCCTCGCCGATATAGAGCATCGGCGCTTCGTCGCGCTCACCCTCACCGATCACGATACGGCCTTTCATCGGCATCGCGTTCAGCCCCGTGCGCAGGGCATCCACCGCGGCCTGGTCAGCCAGTTCCTTCTCACCCTTGCCGATCCAGGCCGAGGCGGCCACGGCCGCCGCTTCGGCGGCTCGGACGGCCTGAAGGGCCAGACTGCTGAGGGCTTGCGTATCGCTCATTTCAACTCTCCGGTAAGGCCGGAGCAGAGCCGGCCTGTCTTCGTCAATGTCCTGTTCCGTCCCCCGGAGGCGTGGTGCGTTCCTGCCCCTCGTTGACGAATTCATCGGCGCTGGACTGACCCGGTTCGCGGATCAGGCGCTCGGCCTCGGCGTCCAACTGTTCGCGTTCCTCGATCAGGCGCCGGGCCTCGGCATCGAGGGCTTCGGCATCTTGCCGCGACAAGGATGTTACCGGTATCACTGCCGGTGCATCCCGTCTATCCCCGTCCGCCAGACGCTCGCGCACCCAATCCGGGCGATCCGCATCCGACGTAACCAGACCCGTGGATGCACACCCGGTCATCAGTCCGGACAGGATCACATGCGTGACAAAGCGATGCATGGCAACTCCTCGCGCTGGACGCGCGTTGCGCTTTCTATACGCTGTTGCTTGCCTGAGTCACCAGCCAAGAACAAGGATTCGCCATGGCGAAGCCGTCCGACACCGACACACCGCCTGCCGGCAAAGACGGCAAGGCATCCCGTACGGAGCCCGGCGCGCAGGACAGCTGGACCTCCTTCTCCGAGACGGAGATGGAGACGCTGGATCACATGTCCCGCAATCTGATGCAGGCCAGCCTGATGTCGCAGGAATTGATGAGCGATGTCATGCAGAAGGCCCTGCATGGTGATCCGGTCCTGCCCAATACGGATCCGTTCAATGCCGCCCCGGAGTTCAACGAGGTCTGGGGCAAGATCGCGCACCAGCCCGAACTCATGATGCGGGCCCAGGCCGATCTGATGAAAGGCTATATCGACCTCTGGTCCAACACGACCAAGCGCGTGATGGCCGGCGAGGCCGAACCGGTCATCGAGCCGGAAAAGGGTGACAAGCGCTGGCGGGACGAAGACTGGACCGCCAATCCGCTGTTCGCCGCAATCAAGCAATCCTATCTGCTCAACCAGCATTTTCTGATGGGTCTGGTGCAGGCTGTGCCGGATGTGGACGAGCGCACGCGCCGCAAGGTGGAATTCCTCACCAAGCAGATGACGGACGCGCTCTCCCCGACCAATTTCGCCCTGACCAATCCGGAGGTCCTGCGCGAGACCTGGAAAACCAAGGGCGAGAACCTGACCCGCGGCCTGCAGAATCTGATGAAGGACCTGGAAGCCGGGCATGGCCGCCTTGCCCTCACTCAGACCGACATGGACGGGTTCGAGGTCGGCAAGGATCTGGCGACGGCGCCGGGCAAGGTGATCTTCCAGAATGATGTGATGGAGCTGATCCAGTATGCGCCGACCACCGAGGCGGTCCGCAAGCGGCCGCTGCTGATCGCGCCGCCCTGGATCAACAAGTTCTACATCATGGATCTGCGGGAAAATAACTCGATGATCCGCTGGCTGGTCAGCCAGGGCTTCACCGTCTTCCTGATCTCCTGGGTCAATCCGGGGCCTGAACTCAAGAACAAGACCTTCGCCGACTACATGCATGAAGGCCTGTTCGCCGCGCTGCATGCGATCGAGGCGGCGACGGGCGAAACCAGCGTCGATGCGGTGGGGTATTGCGTCGGTGGAACCCTGCTCGCCACCGCCCTCGCCTGGCTCAAGGCTGACGGACATGAGGAGCGGATCGCGTCGGCCACCTTCTTCGCCGCCCAGACCGATTTTTCCGATGCGGGCGATCTCTGCCTCTTCGTCGATGAATTCTGGCTTGGCGAGATCGAGAAGATCATGGACCAGCAGGGCGGCATTCTGGACGGGCGCTCCATGGCGGATACCTTCAACCTGCTCCGCTCGAATGATTTGATCTGGTCCTTCGTCGTAAACAACTACCTGCTCGGTCGCCAGCCGCAGGCCTTCGACCTCCTGTTCTGGAATGCCGACCAGACCCGCATGCCCAAGGCGCTGCACCTCTGGTATCTCGACAATCTCTACAACAAGAACAAGCTGGCGAAGGGTGAGCTAGAGCTGGCAGGCCACAAGATCGATCTGTCGCAAGTGACCGTACCGGTCTACATGCAGGCCTCACGCGAGGACCATATCGCCCCCTACCCGTCCGTTTATCGCGCCGCGCGCCTGTTCGGCGGACCGGTGCGATTCCTGATGGCCGGGTCCGGGCACATTGCCGGGGTGATCAATCATCCCGATGCCAAGAAGTACCAGCATTGGACCTATGACAAGCTTCCGGCCAAGGTCGAAACTTGGATCAAGAATGCCCAGGAACATCCAGGCTCCTGGTGGGTGGACTGGCGTAACTGGCTCTATGAGCAGTCCGGCGACACAGCCCCGGCCCGCACGCCTGGTGAAGGCGAGCTCAAACCATTGCGCGATGCGCCGGGGCAGAATGTTCTGGTCCGCTCCGACGAGCGCGTGAAGGCCGAGCCCGCCGAATAGTGCGCCGCAAGGCCGTGGCTAGCGGCAGCGCTGACCGCGACCGGGGGGATCGGTCCGGTAATTGGTTTGCTGGGTATCGCTGTCCGTACAGGTGCCCCGTGAACCGCCCCGGCCCTGATTGACCCGATCGCCCGGATCAAGATCCGTAACCCGTCTTTGCTGGGACTGCTGGCGTTGGGGCGCCCGCGGAGCATTGGGTCCCCGTCCGCACCCGACGCGGTCGGCATAGCGCCCGGCATCGCGGTCGGTCACACCAGAGCAATGCGCCGGCGTGGCGCAGCCGCTGATCACGGCGCCGGCACCCAGCGTCAAACCCGTGCCGGACACCCGGATCAGGAAGGACCGGCGATTGAGTGGAGTCTTCTTGGCCATGTCAGCCCCCTGTTCAAACCGGGAGACAGTTTAGACCCACTGCGAATTTCCGGCATACCCTGAACAGGGGATGGCGGGTCAGCGCTCGAAGCTGACCCGAACCGGTGCGCGCCGCCCCGGTCCCTGCATGGCAGTACGAACCAGAGAGTTGAAGCGCAGATTGGTCATCATGACCTGATCGTCGAAATGATCGGCCAGGATGTCATTGTCGACGATGAAGGCCTCGGTCTGTTCCGGCGCCGGTGCCGCAAAATAGACCCAGGCGAATTCGCCATCGGCCTCGGCCCCGACATAGGACAGCGCGATCAGATTGCCGTCACCATCTCCCATCCGGAAGCGTGTGCCGGCATAGGCGCCCACCCGCTCCAGACCTTCCTCGGTCTGAAGCCAGGTTTCCGCCGGCTCGGTCTCTTCACCGACAGCCTCGAGCAGGTCATGGCCATAGACCCGGTGGATGATCTCCATCTCACCGGTGCGCGGATTGACAGAAATCTCCGTCACACCCGCATGAACGCGATGGGCGCTGGCAGGGGCTGCCAGAAGCAGCATCCCCGCCAGCGCCGTCATCCAGGTGCGAAGCCGCAGCTTGCGCATGCGTTCTCCTTGTCCCGTCGGACTATTGCGGACGGGTGCGCACGGAATCGCGGCTGACCCGCTGATCCATGTCGCCCATCATGTTCGACGATGCCGAATTGGAAGACCGGTAGACTTCCAGGCGGGTCGGTTCGATCCGCGGCGGGAAGTAATTGTCGGTCCGGTCGGCATCAGCGGTTTCCCAGAGCGGATCCAGTTCCACGCTGACGACCTCGCGGTCGGTCATGTAGGTCCAGGTCACGTGATCCGGGTCATAGCGCCAGACTTCGGCCGGAATGCGGACCATTTCCGTGCCGCCATCCGCGAAGGTGAATTCCAGGATGATCGGCATCACGACACCGCCTTCATTGGTGAAGTCGAGATAGTAGATCCGCTCATCGGAGTTCAGGATGGCGGCTTCCCACTCATCCAGCTCACCCTGAAGACGCTCATAGGCTTCACGCTGGCGATTGGTCACGGCATTGGCATCCGTGCGGGAGTAGAAATCGATCACTTCCGGATTGCGCGAGGCATAGGTCGACAGCCCCGCATCGCGATTGGAGGCCTGGGTCAGGCTTTCCGGAGCCGCATCGGCCTCGGCAGCTGCCAGGGCGTTCTCGATTTCCGGGTTCTCGGTGTTGAAGCTGCCCTCGAAGACCCGGTCGAGCGAGATGTCGACATGATCGGTCGAGTAGAACCAGCCGCGCCAGTACCAGTCCAGATCCACACCCGACACTTCTTCCATCGTGCGGAAGAAGTCGTAGGGCGTCGGACGACGGAAGCGCCAGCGCTCGGCATAGGTGCGGAAGGCTTCGTCGAACAGCTCACGGCCCAGCACCGTCTCGCGCAGGATGACCAGGGCGATGGTCGGTTTGGAATAGGCATTCGGGCCAAACTGCACGATCGAGTCCGACTGGGTCATGATCGGCATCTGGTTGTTGGACACCATGTAGGACGTGATGGAGTGCGGATCACCACGGCGAACCGGGAAATCCTCTTCCCACTGCCGCTCGGCCTGGAATTGCAGGAAGGAGTTCAGGCCTTCATCCATCCAGGTCCACTGGCGTTCGTCCGAATTGACCGTCATCGGGAAGTAGATATGGCCGATCTCGTGGATGATCACGCCGATCAGACCACGCTTGGAGCCCAGAGAATAGGTCAGATTGCCATCATCATCCGCCACCGGACGGCCATAGGAGCCGCCATTGAAGGTGATCATCGGATACTCCATCCCGCCCTGCGGACCAGCGATCGATTGCGCTGTCGGATAGGGATAGGGGAAGGAGAAGTCGGAATAGACATCCAGCGTGTGCTCGACGGCCCGCGTGGAGAAGGTCGACCAGAGCGGCTCGCTCTCATTGGGGTAGAAGGACATCGCCATGACGAGGTCCGGCGCATCGCCCTGCCCGTCCTGTTCGACACCCACCGCGTCCCAGATGAATTTGCGCGAACCGGCCCAAGCGAAGTCGCGCACATTCTCGGCGCGGAATTCCCAGGTTGCGGTCGAACGCGTACCGCGGCGTTCATTGGCGCGGGCCTCGGCCGGCGTCACGATGAATACCGGCTCGTCGGCCGTACGGGCTTCTTCCAGACGGTCCCGCTGGACCTGGTTGAGCACGTCTTCCGGGTTCTGAAGCTCACCGGTAGCCGCCACGATGAAGTCTTGCGGCACGGTGATGGAGACGTCGTAATCGCCGAATTCCAGGGTGAACTCGCCGCGGCCGAGGAAGGCCTTGTTGTGCCAGCCTTCATAGTCGGAGAAGGCCGCCGCGCGCGGGAACCATTGCGCGATCTGATAGATGCAATCGCCGCCCGTATCCTCGGTTTCTTCAAAGCATTCCCAGCCGGCACGGCCGCCGATCACCTGGGTTTCCACCAGACGGTAGTCCCATTCGATGGTGAAGGTGACGCTGTCGCCCGTGGCCAGATCCTCATCCAGGTCAATCCGCATCAGCGTATCGACAATGGTGAAGTCCATTGGTTCGCCATTGGCGTCGGTCACGCCCGTGATGTTGTGGCCATAACCGTTTTCGGAAATCTGCTGGCGACGCCGCACGGAAGAGGCCGACACGCCTTCCGGATCGGTCCCGCCGGTACGGCTGGCCGACCGGCCGCCCCCGCCGACGGTTTCGGTCATCACCGCGATCGAGTCCGGACGGAACCGGTTCTGGTCCAGTTGGAACCAGAGGAAGTCCAGCGTGTCCGGCGCATTGTTCGTGTAGGTGATGGTCTCGACGCCGTAGAGGTGTTTCTCCTCCTCATCGAGACGGATATCGATGTCGTAATCGACCTGCTGCTGCCAGTACTGATGACCAGCTTCACCGGCGGCGTTTCTGTATACGTTAGGGGTAGGAAGTACTTCG
>NZLV01000179.1 GCA_002694345.1 Maricaulis sp. | reverse complement strand
GGGGGACCGCGCGAATGCGCGGTGGAGTGGGTGGAGGCGAGGTGCCCGGAGAATGATCCCTCCGGGATGCACCCCTTCCGACCCAGCGCTGCGCGCTGGCCCACCTTCTCCATCAAGGGGAAGGATGGGTCAACGGCGTCAGAAAAATCCTATTCGGACTTTTCTTCTTCAGCAGCGGCTTCGGCCGGAGCCTCTTCAGCCGGAGCTTCTTCTTCGGCCGGGGCTTCGGCTTCAGCCTTGGCAGCCGCTTCGGCTTCTTCCTGGGCAGCCTTCAGCTCGGCTTCCTTCTCGGCTTTTTCAGCCAGGCGTTCCTTGGCCTTGATGCCCGGCTCGGCCTTCTTCGGGTTATTGCCCTTTTCCCAGGCCCAAGCACCGGCTTCGGCGTCGTGGATGAAACGGCCGACGCGATCGGTCGGCTGGGCGCCCTTGGCGATCCAGGCCTTGATCTTTTCCATGTCCAGGGACACGCGCTGGCCATCTTTCGGCAGCATCGGGTTGTAGGAACCGACCTTCTCGATGAAACGGCCATCGCGCGGGGCGCGGCTGTCAGCAACGACGATACGGTAGTAGGGACGCTTCTTGGCGCCACCACGGGCGAGACGGATTTTCAGAGCCATTGTGTGAGTCCTTCAAAGTCAGTTCTGAATAACGCGATTACTTTCTCGGCAGACCGATGGGCAGACCATCGGGACCGAGCGGAGCCCCTCCGCCCAGACCGGGCAGGGAGGCAGGTTTGGAATTTCCGGAGCCCAGCCCCGGCAGATTGGCACCCGACGGCGCCTTGCCGCCGAGCAGATCCTGTGTGGCAGCGCCCATATCGGCCGGGTTCATGCCCGCCATGCCAGGCGGCATGCCACCGGGCATTCCGCCCATCATACCCGCCAGACCACCGCGCCCCTTCTTGCCGACCTTCTTCATCATGTCGGCCATCTGGCGGTGCATCTTGATCAGCTTGTTCACGTCGGCGACCGTCACGCCGGAACCGGCGGCGATACGCTTCTTGCGGGAGGCCTTGAGGATTTCCGGCTTGGCGCGCTCCTGCGGCGTCATCGACAGGATGATCGCCTCCTGGCGCGTCAGCATCTTGTCGTCCATGCCGGCAGCGGAGGCCTGGGCCTGCATTTTCTTGTTCATGCCGGGCAGCATGCCCATGATGCCGCCCAAACCGCCCATTTTCTTGAGCTGGCCGAATTGTTCGCGCAGGTCTTCCAGGTCGAACTTGCCCTTGGCCATCTTCTTGGCCATGCGGGCGGCTTTTTCCTCATCGACCTCCTGCGCGGCCTTCTCGACCAGGGAGACGATATCGCCGCGGCCCAGAATGCGGCCGGCGAGGCGTTTGGCGTCGAACGCGTCCAGCCCGTCGGGCTTTTCGGAAACGCCGAGGAACTTGATCGGCAGGCCGGTGACATGGCGCATGGAGAGCGCGGCACCGCCACGGCCATCACCATCCATCCGTGTCAGGACAAGACCGGTCAGCGGCAGGCGTTCATGGAAGCGCTTCGCCGTCTCCACGGCATCCTGACCGGTCAGCGCGTCGGCGACCAGCAGGGTTTCGCGCGGCCGGGTCGCGTTCGCGATGGCCTGCGCCTCGGACATCATGTCCTCGTCGATCGAGGTGCGGCCCGCGGTATCGAGGATGACGACGTCAAAGCCCTGCAGCTTGCCGGCCGTCATGGCGCGCTTGGCGATATCGACCGCCTTCTGGCCTTTCACGATCGGCAGGAAGGCAACATCCACCTGGCCCGCCAGCTGCTGGAGCTGCTCCATCGCGGCCGGACGGCGCGTGTCGAGCGAGGCCAGCAGGACCTTTTTCTTGTGACGTTCGGAAATACGCTTGGCGAGCTTGGCAGACGTGGTGGTCTTGCCCGAGCCCTGCAGACCGGCCATCAGGATCGCGACCGGCGGTTCACCTTCCAGGGCGAGACCTTCCGGCTCGCCTTCGCCGCCCAGAAGGTCAACGAGCGCGTCGTGGACGATCTTGACGACTTGCTGGCCCGGAGCGACGGCACGGATGACATCCTCGCCGACGGCGCGTTCCTTGATCTGGTTGACGGCTGACTTGACGACCGGCAGGGCCACATCGGCCTCGAGCAGGGCGACGCGGATCTCGCGCAGCGCCGCATCGACGTCCTTCTCCGACAGCACACCGCGCCCGGTGAGCTTGTCGAAGACTCCGCCCAGTCTTTCTGTCAGTGCATCGAACATGCGTTCGTCCTTCAGTCCGCTTCATCCCGACAAGGCCTGCGCACGAACCCGACCGCACAAAGCAGATCAGCCCCGCTGAGCGAAACCTTCGCCGAGCAGGGTTCTCGCCGGCCTCCCCCGTCAGGTGGGACGGATGTGCCGGTAAGACAAGCGTGCAAGCTTGCGTGATGAAGGCGGGGCAATACGCGGGGTGTGGAAAAGAGTCAAGCCGGAGCGTGGTGGCGGACTAGTTTGCAATCTCGGCTGCAGCGTATTCGAAACCCGCTTCCGGACTCGTCGACTGGGAGGATTCGGCGATCAACAGGGATGGGCCGGACGGGCGGGCCGAGAACAGGGCGCCGAAGACAGACGCAAACAGGAGGGCCGCCGTCAGCCACAGAAGGGCAGACTTGGCAACGACGCGCAGGGCGAAATCAGCCTTGGCCATGACGGTTTCCTCTCCAAGAACGCACGCCGGTTTCCGGTCATTGCGCCAGCGGGACTCAGCGTTCCGCCGTGTGATGATTCAGCGCGGAGTCCCTTAACGAAGCCCTACTGGCCCTCCGGCAAATCGCCGGATCGTTAACACGGGACAAATGTGGCTAAAATTGGTCTCAATTCCGCACCAGTGTGCAAATGGGGACATTTCACCCATTTTCAACCCGGACGAGGCGCGTCCAATGAACCGGACCGCGCAGGATGAACCAGGCCACGGTCCAGACATTACCCAACGCAAAGATAGGCAGGATCCAAAACAATCGGGTCACCCATCCGCGCTCGAACATGGCGATCACGACCGCTGACAGGACAAATCCGAGATAGAGATCAAACAGGGTGACCTGGCCCCAGGGATTCCGCACCAGCCAGGCTCCGGCCGCCGAAAAATCCCCGGTCCCGACGGCGAGGGCAATCAATGCCGCCAGGACCAGGGCAAGAAGCAGGAGAAACAGGCGCAGGGTTGGGGGCAACAGCGCCTCCTCCACTTCCAGGGACAAGAAGGGATACGCCGCCCGGTGGAAACCGGATCACCGGGACTGAAGCCCTGAGGGTGAGCCGGACTAGCCCGCCTCCGGGCTCGGCGGGACACACTGACGGACCGGTTCGCGCGATTGCCGCGGGAAGGTCGACATCCAGCACTGGTCAAACACCGAGCAATAACAGACTTCATAACTGATATCGTGGCGAGCCCGGTCGACGGCGCGCCAAACCGCATGGCCCCGCGGACGGGTCTCGGCGTCGGGCTGGTCGAAGGAAATGAAGTCGACGGTCTCCTGGGGTGCCAAGAAGCGCATCTGGACGTCGTCGAAGATCAGCGCCATCTCGCCTTCACGGAACAGGCTGTACATGTAGTCGAGCCGCTCGGCCTCGGGCACACTGTCCGGCACGCAGCAGGCCGCCATGAAGTCGGACGTATCGGTGATCAGCTCGCCCTGCCACCGCATGGCCAGATAGTGGACCTGCGCAGGACCCAGACCGGTATTCGTTACCTCGATCTTGATCTGCCAGGCATCGTCTTCGGCGTCGAAATTGCCATGCCCGATCTGGATCAGAGGCATGACGGACGCTTCCATCGTCCGCTGCATGACCCGGCCCTGGTAGAGCGCCACGAAGAGGGACGCCAGCGAGATGACGACCACACAGGCCGCAACGAGAAGCTCGATCGACCGGTAGTGCAGCTTCATCCCGCCATCCCCTGGGTCAGATCACAGCCGGATCGCGGAAGCGTTCTTCATCCAGCTCGCCTTCCCACTTGGCCACTGCCGTGGCGACAGCGGCATCGCCGGTCACGTTCACGGCCGTGCGGGCCATATCCATGATCCGGTCCACCGGCAGGATGAAGCCGACAATGATGGCGGTGTGTTCGGGCGTGACACCGAAAGTTTCCAGCACGATCGCCAGCAGGAAGAGCGAGGCAGACGGAATGCCCGCTGCACCGATCGACACAATGGCCGCCGTGAAGGCGATCATCACGTAGTTCATGAAGGTCAGATCATAGCCGAAGGCCTGCGCCGTGAAGAGCGCCAGAATACCCAGATAGAGCGCGGTGCCATCCATATTGATGGTCGCACCCAATGGCAGGACCGAACCGGCCACCGACTTCTTGATTCCGAGGTTGTCGGAAGCTGCGGCGATCGTCACAGGCAGGGTGGCGGAGGATGACGCCGTGGAGTAGGCCACCGCGATCGGATCGGTCATGCCACGGAAGAAGCGGACCAAGGGCAGGTTCAGGACAAAGCGGATCAGGATGCCATAGGTGATGACGGCATGGGCCACCAGGCCCAGATAGACCGCAACGATCAGCGTCAGGATGGCCTGCAGCGCTTCCAGCCCCTGGCTGGCGGCCGTGTAGGACACCAGGGCGAACACGCCGAACGGCGCCACTTCCATCACATAGTGGGTGATCTTCAGAACCACTTCGGACGCCGAGTTGAACAGTTCACCCAGGGGCTTGCCGGCCGCGCCAGTCGACAGGATGGCCACGCCCAGGAAGAGCGAGAAGAAGATGATGGCGAGCACGTCACCATCGGCAAGCGCGGCAATCGGATTGGTCGGAATGATCTCGAGCAGACGCTCGGTCACCGAAGGCGGATCCGTGCTCACCGGCACGGCCTCGACGCCTGCCATGAGGTCGCCAGCCCCGGCGCCCGGGCGCAGGATCGTGCCGAAGACCAGGCCAATCACATTCGCGAAGAAAGTCGTGGTGAGATAGAGAATGATCGTCTTCACGCCCAGAGAGCCCAGCTTGGAGGGCTTGCCCATGGCGATCACACCGGAAACCAGCGTGGTGAAGATCAGGGGCACGATCAGCATCCGGATCAGGTTGATGAACATCAGACCGACCGGGCGGACATAGGTGTCGATCCACTGGGTCGCGGCGTCCTGCCCCATCACTGCCGAAGCGGCAAAGCCGAAGCCGACACCCAGCACCAGCGCAACCAGCACCCGCTGCCACAGTTTGATCTTGAACCACCAGCCCATGAAACTCTCCCCTCGAAGGCGTCAGACAGGACGCGCAACCGTGTGAACGCACACTAGAGTGTGTCGCCTAAGGGTCAATCTGCGGGGTGTTTCAAATCACCGGGCGTGCGGTGTGGTCACGCCGCTTTCGGATGGGCCAGCATCTTGAGCAGGGTGGCCGGAAGGCTGAGGACACAGCCAATGAAGCCAACCAGCAGTGCCAGACCGCTGAGCGAACCGGGGCCCGTCAGGAGGCCTGCCAGGACGAGGGAAAGCGACAGGACGGCCGGAGCCAGAACCCGGATCCAGGGCACGTCGGCATAGTGAGAGGCCTGGAAGACCGTCTCCTTGGAGAACCACATCCGTCCGCCATGCTCACCTTCGTCGGTGCGCGTGGTGCGCTTGGGCAGCGGATCGAGCGTATGATCTATCATCGACATACGCTCATTATACGGAATTTATACGGGCGCGCAATCTAGCCGTTGCGCGCCCGTATTTTTACCCGTTTTCAGACGATTGAGGGGATGTCTTCAACGGGCCTGAATTTTTGGGAAAGTGTTAAAATCAGCTTTCCGCGAGGACCACGTGGGCAACGGCATTCACCGTGGCCGCGATCCGCACGGCGGTCTGGATCTGCGCCGTGGTCAGGCCGTGCTTGCGCAGCTCGGCTTCGTGGCTGTCGATGCACAGGCCACAGCCATTGATCGCCGAGACAGCCAGGGACCAGAGCTCGAAGTCCGCCTTGTCGACACCCGGATTGGCCAGAACATTCATGCGCAGCTTGGCCGGAAGCGTCCCGTATTCCTTGTTCTTCGACAGGTGCAGGAAGCGATAATAGACATTGTTCATGCCCATGATCGCCGAGGCTGCCTTGGCCGCGTTGGCGGCTTCCGGCGTCAGAACGGCTTCGGCTTCCGCCTTAAGCGCGGCCAGAGTCTTGGGCTCTCCCACCGCGTGGGCAGCAGCGAGGAAAGTCCCCCACTTCTTCTGGTCGTCGAGTTCGGTTTCACGGGCCAGGGAGGACAGGTTGAGTTTCAGGTCCTTGGCATAGTCGGGAAGGTCATTCTTAAGCGCATCAAGGCTCATTGCCGTCTCCTTCAAGGAAATACGACCGGGTCACAGTCACACATGTCAGGGGAAGTAAGGGACCCCGGAGCCATGTGGGTCACACAAGGGCCGGCTCCGGGGTCACTGGCCGCCCAAACGGAGGGCGGGCGGTCAGCCAGGTCTCGTTTGACGGCTTAAGCCGCCAGGGTGTCACCGCCAACAGCGCGGTTGCACGGGCACAGCTCATCCGTCTGCAGGGCGTCGAGGACACGCAGCGTGTCTTCCGGGTTGCGGCCGACATTCAGGTTGGTCGCGTAGACGTGCTGGATCGTGCCTTCATCATCGACGATGTAGGTGTAGCGATAGGCCACGCCGGCCGGGGAGCGGACGCCCAGGCTGTCGACCAGGGAACCGGTCGTGTCGGCGAACTGCCAGTGGCCCAGCTTGTCCAGGTCCGGATGCTCACGGCGCCAGGCCAGCTTGCAGAATTCATTGTCGGTGGAGCCGGTCAGCACGATGGCGTCACGGTCTTCGAATTCACCAGCCAGCTTGTCGAAAGCCACGATCTCGGTCGGGCAGACGAAGGTGAAATCCTTCGGGTAGAAGACGATGACCTTCCACTTGCCCGGGAAGCTTTCATTCGTCAGCGTTTCGAAGGCGCTTTCGCCGTTTTCTTCGTGCGCGTTGAAGCCCGGCTTCACACCCGTGACTTCGAATTCGGGAAGCTTGTCGCCAATACCCAGCATTGATCTCTCCATGTTGTCAGTCAGCAGCCGGCTCGGGCCGGCCTGTTATGATGCGCCTGCTATGACGCGCCGCACAAAATAAATCTAATGGATTGTTTTTTGCAAAGCCATAGCTATTATCTATGGCACTATGTCGCAACTCCCCACTCTCCGCCAATTGCAGTTCCTGATCGCGCTGGCCGAACACGGCAGTTTTTCGCGGGCGGCCGAGGCCGTCTTCGTGACCCAGCCCACGCTCAGCGCCGCCATCAAGGAACTCGAGATGACGCTCGGCACGGTACTGGTCGAGCGGGGTGCCCGCGGCGCCGTTCTCACCCATGCCGGGGAAGCGGTCCTGGAACGCGCCAAACGCGTCATGGCCGAGGCCGAGGATCTGGTCATTGCCGCCCAGGCTGCCGGTGAGCCGCTGAGCGGCCCCTTCCGGCTCGGCGTGATCCCGACCATCGCGCCTTTCCTCCTGCCCAAGGTCCTGCCCGCCCTGCGCGCCAAGCATCCGCGACTGGAAGTCTTCCTGCGCGAGGATCTGACCGAACGCCTGTTCGACGGCCTGCGTGAACGCCGCCTCGACGCTGCCCTTGTGGCCCTGCCCTATGAGAGCCCGCTGATCGAGACGCAGTCGATCTGGTCCGATGAATTCCTGTTTGCCTGTACGCCGGACCATCGCTTGGCCGGCCGCAAGACGCTCGATCCGTCCATGCTGGAGGATGAGCCCCTGCTCCTGCTGGAAG
>NZLV01000178.1 GCA_002694345.1 Maricaulis sp. | reverse complement strand
TCCGCCGCTTCGCGGCACCTTCTCCCCAGGGAGAAGGAGGGGCGCTGAGCTTCCTCACCCATTAGATGGGGCAGAACGCCCGGCTCAGCGCAGCCGGCCCGTCCGGTAGAGGCGCGCGGTCAGCAGGACGAGCACAAACTCCGTGAGCAGCGAGACATAGCCGGCCAGACCGGAGAAAAGCCCCTCCCAGGTGAGCCAGACCCACACGCCGATATGCATCGCCATGCCCAGGATCACGCCCCAGAGGGCCAGGCGCCGGCGCAGACTCAGCAGCACGAAGGCGAGGATATTGATGGATTGGTGGAGGAGCATGGCGGCGGCCATGCCGTCGGGCAGGCGACTGACGAACACGTGCGTGTCCGGGACCGGCAGGGGCAGGACGGCCCAATCGAAAGTGACCAGCCAGATGGCGGCACTCCAATAGAGATACCAGAGGGTCAGCCCTGCCAGGATCAACTGGACCGGCCAAACGCCCGCCGGGCGTTTGGCCTGTGTGTGTTCTGTCATACCCGACGCACCCTAAAGCGTGGGGGTAGTATGCGCCGGACGCGGGGATTGAGGAAGGTTTTTGGAGCGGAGTGGGGGTGTGTGGGAGTGGAGCTGGGAGACTGAGAAAATGGTGTGGGTCCCCAATTCTTTCCTGAGGAACCAATTGTGGGAAACCGGCCCAGACGGGAACATAAAAGGAACATATGTATTGACCGGTGCGGTTTCTGGGTTATTTGTTGTCACAATGTCAGAAAATATCCCAGATACTCCGAGGGGCACATGCAGTCTGAATTCAGAGAAGTTCGCGAAAGAGCGGGGTTGTCAGTCGAAGAGTCTGCCGGTTTGCTCAAGGTGTCTGCCAAGACAATCTATCGCTGGGAAAATGGTGAAACGACGCCCAACGCCGTTTTTGTAAACGCTTTGAAGGGCATGGTCGCCCGCGAGGGTGGCCCGAGCAATGGCTTCCACGACTTCACTTTCATTGATCTTTTCGCCGGAATTGGAGGGATTCGTCGTGGCTTCGAGGCTGCTGGCGGAAAATGTGTCTTCACGAGCGAGTGGGACACCTACGCGCAGAAAACCTACAAAGCGAATTTTCCGGACGATGATCATGAGATAAACGGCGACATCACCAAAATCGATGAACATGACATTCCGGACCATGATGTGCTGCTTGCGGGTTTTCCCTGCCAGCCGTTCTCAATCGCGGGGGTTTCGAAAAAGAACGCGCTGGGGCGCCAGCACGGATTTATGGACAAGGCTCAAGGCACTTTGTTTTTTGACGTTCTCAGAATCCTGAAGGCGAAGCGGCCCGCTGCTTTTCTTCTTGAGAATGTGAAGAACCTGAAAAGCCACAACAAGGGCGACACGTTCGACACCATCATTGGCGCTCTGGAGAACGAACTAGGCTACCACGTCACGACAGAAGTTATTGATGCCAAAGGATATGTGCCGCAGCATCGTGAGCGAATTTTTATTGTCGGATTTCGGGAAGAGAACGCATTTGATATCTCGAAGCTGCGCTTCAATGACCCGAAAACGGGACCGCGCCTTGATTCTATCCTTCACTCGCCAAACGAGGAACCTGAGGAACATTTTACGCGTCCGGTAGACGTACCGGGGGCTAACGAGGCCAGCGTGGTAAGCGACAAGTACACTCTCTCAGACAAACTCTGGAACTACCTCCAAGCCTATGCCGAGAAACACAAAGCAAAAGGGAACGGTTTCGGATTCGGCCTGTGTGGGCCTGATGATACGGCGCGAACCCTGTCAGCGCGATACTACAAGGACGGAAGCGAGATACTTATCGCCCAGGAAGGCAGAAATCCGCGGCGGCTTACCCCAAGAGAATGCGCCCGGCTTATGGGGTTCGACCGTCCGGGCCAAATGACGATGAAAATTCCTGTCTCAGATACGCGCGCCTACAAGCAGTTCGGAAATGCTGTTGCTGTCCCGGTGATCGAGGATATCGCGATGAAAATGAAGCCTTACATCATGGCGGCGATTTTGAAACAGGACGAGGCGGGCCCCCTCTTTGCCGAGGCGGGTGCCGCTGAGTGAACGACGTCGTCGACAGTGGCACACGCAGCCGGATGATGTCTGGGATCAAGGGCAAGAATACAAAGCCTGAACTGGTCATCCGTTCCGGGCTCCATCGACTTGGCTACCGTTTCCGACTCCATCGCAAGGACCTTCCCGGCACGCCAGACCTAGTGTTCACCAAGTATCACGCGGTCATTTTCGTGAATGGCTGTTTCTGGCACTTCCATGATTGTCATTTGTTCAAAATGCCATCGACCCGGCGCGAATTCTGGGAAGCCAAGATTGATCGTAACCGAGAGCGTGATCGGGAGGTGCGAGAGGCATTGGCGCAGTCCGGGTGGCGCTGGCTTGTGATCTGGGAATGTGCTCTCAAGGGCAGGACAAGACTGAAGCTTGGCGACGTGCTTGCCATGGCTGCGGCATGGCTTGAAGATGGCGGGGCCGACGGCGAAATATCGGGGGCGGGCGAGTGAAATTCGGGGTTCTGGCAGATCTGTTCGATGGCGCGGGAGCAAAATACCTAACCGGCAATGAACTCAAAAAGCAGCATGAGTTTCAGGGCGTGCGTGACTTTCGGAAGTTGCTGGGGGAGCCGGCCGAGAAGCAGACCTTTGATACGGAGTTCTTTTGGCTGACCGACGACGAGGAGAGTGAGCCGCAGAACGTTTCATCCTATTGTACTTGGGGCGATGTTCGACGGGACAATCCGCTTCGGGGGCCAGAGTATCACCTCTACTACGCCGCCGCTGCCGAACCGATCGTCCGCCAGGCGAGGGCAGGCGACTTAGCCTTGGTGGCTTTGACACGTCAGGGCGGCTTGGTTGTTGTTCTGTGTCCGGCAGGCTCAACGATCGCGCAGCAGATGCTCTGGTTGTTCGGGCTTGCCCCTGAGTCAGGCCGCGCGGATGTGAAGACCGTAAGCCCCCACGAAAGTGTCCGGCTCGGGTTCGCGGCGCGGGCGGTGCTCGATGCTTTTGGGATTGAGCTGGATGAACCGGAACCGGACGCTTTGGGGCAATTGCTGGACCTCTACGGGCTACAATTCCCCGGCACCAAGGTCTTTTCCGAGTTCGCGAGATCGACGTGTCATGGCGTCGACCCGGTTGATGCACCCGACGAGGCCCTCGTTTCGTGGATGGACCAGGAGGAGGCCCTGTTTCGGCATCTTGAAAAACTGGTCGTCGCGGAGCGTCTCGCACAGGGTTTTATGATGGAAGAGGGCCCCGATGTGGACGGCTTCATCGCCTACTCCCTGCGCGTTCAGAACCGGAGAAAGTCCCGCGCCGGCTGGGCTTTTGGGCATCATGTGGCAGCGGTTCTCGACGCCCACGGTCTCAACTATAAACGTGAGGCTACGACCGAAAAAAGGAACGGACCGGATTTTCTGTTTCCTAGCGAGGCAGCATACCATGATGCCGGTTTTGACGTGTCACTGCTTTCAATGCTGGCCGCAAAAACAAGCTGCAAAGACCGCTGGCGGCAAGTTCTAGCGGAGGCTAGCCGGATCGACCAAAAACATCTCCTCACACTGCAACCGGGTATTTCTGTGGCTCAGACCGCTGAAATGCGATCGGAGCGTCTCCAGCTCGTAGTGCCCCGGCCTGTATTCGGTTCCTACACGCCAGACCAGCAGGACTGGTTGCTCGATTTTGAAGGCTTCCTGGACCTGGTGAAGGATAGGCAGGCGCGAGGCTGACTACCCCCTCAACTTCAATATCTCATCCCTCAGCTTCGCCGCCGTCTCAAACTCCAGATCCGCCGCGGCTTCGCGCATCTGCTTCTCCAGCTCGGCGATGACGGCGGTGATATTCTCGCCGCCCTCGAAGCCTGCCTGAGCGCTATCGCGCAGCCCTGACGGCTTCCCGCTCGACTTCTTGCCGCGGCCCTTGCTGGCAACACCACGCCCCTTGGCCTGGCTCTCCATCACTTCTTCCAGGATGTCGCTGATGCCGCGGGTGATGGTCTTCGGGGTGATGCCGTGTTCTGCGTTATAGGCGATCTGCTTGTCCCGGCGCCGTGCGGTTTCGTCCATGGCGCGTTGCATGGAGCCGGTGATGCGGTCGGCGTAGAGGATGACTTTTGAGTCGGCGTTTCTCGCGGCGCGGCCGATGGTCTGGACGAGGCTGGTTTCGGAGCGGAGGAAGCCTTCCTTGTCGGCGTCGAGGATGGCGACGAGGCCGCATTCGGGGATGTCGAGGCCTTCGCGAAGCAGGTTGATGCCGACGAGGATGTCATAGACGCCCAGGCGGAGATCGCGGATCAGTTCGATCCGCTCCACCGTGTCGACATCGGAGTGCATGTAGCGGACCTTGAGGCCCTGCTCGTGCATGTATTCGGTGAGGTCCTCGGCCATGCGCTTGGTCAGCGTGGTGATGAGGGTGCGATAGCCGTTCTCTGCGGCGGTGCGGGCCTCGTCGATGACATCATCGACCTGGGAGGCGCCATCGGCGGCGACGGGGCGGACCTCGACGGGCGGGTCGATCAGGCCGGTGGGGCGGATCACCTGTTCTGTGAAGACGCCGCCGGTCTGGTTGAGTTCCCAGCTGCCGGGCGTGGCCGAGACGGCGATGGTCTGCGGGCGCATCGCATCCCATTCCTCGAATTTGAGGGGGCGGTTATCCAGGCAGGAGGGCAGGCGGAAGCCGTGATCGGCCAGCGTCTTCTTGCGGTTATAGTCGCCCTTGTACATGGCGCCGAGCTGCGGGATGGAGACATGGCTCTCATCGGCAAAGACGAGGGCATCCTCCGGCAGGTATTCGAACAGGGTGGGGGGCGGCTCGCCCGGCTTGCGGCCGGTGAGATAGCGCGAATAGTTCTCGATGCCGGCGCAGGAGCCGGTCGCCTCCATCATTTCCAGATCGAACTCGGTGCGCTGTTGCAGGCGCTGGGCTTCCAGCAGCTTGCCCTCGGCCTCCATCCAGGTGAGGCGCTCCTTGAGCTCCTTCTTGATCTGGACAATGGCCTGGTTGAGGGTTGGCTTGGGCGTCACATAGTGGGAGTTGGCGTAGAATTTCACGCTCTTCAGCTCGGCGATCGCCTTGCCGGTGAGCGGATCGAACTCGGTGATCTGCTCGACCTCGTCGCCGAAGAAGGTGAGGCGCCAGGCGCGGTCGTCATAGTGGGCCGGGAAGACCTCCAGATTATCGCCGCGCAGGCGGAAAGTGCCGCGGATGAAGGCGGCGTCATTGCGCGTGTATTGCAGGTCGACCAGCTGGCGCATGACCTGGCGCGGATCGATCTCGTCGCCCGGCTTCACCTCGAAGGTCATCGCCGTATAGGTCTCCACCGAGCCGATACCGTAAATGCAGGAGACCGAGGCGACGATGATCACGTCATCGCGTTCCAGGATGGAGCGCGTGGCGGCGTGGCGCATCCGGTCGATCGCCTCATTGATGGAGCTTTCCTTCTCGATATAGGTGTCCGTGCGCGGCACATAGGCCTCGGGCATGTAATAGTCGTAGTAGGAGACAAAATACTCGACCGCATTGTTCGGGAAGAAGCTCTTGAACTCGCCATAGAGCTGGGCGGCGAGCGTCTTGTTCGGGGCGAGGATCAGGGCCGGGCGCTGCACCGCCTCGATGATCTTGGCCATGGTGAAGGTCTTGCCCGTGCCGGTGGCGCCGAGCAGGACCTGGTCACGCTCCTCGGCTTCCAGGCCTTCCACGAGTTCCTTGATCGCCGAAGGCTGGTCGCCCATCGGCGTGTATTCGGAGACGCACTGGAAGCGCAGCCCGCCCTCGGCTTTCTCCGGGCGCTCGGGACGGTGCGGTGTCCATTCGCCGGCCGTGGTCGGGACCATGTCCAGCACGAAATCTTCCGGCGCGGTGAGGGTGTCGTCGACGGTCAGCTTGGTCATGGGGGGAATATGCGATCTCGCGGCCTTCGGGACCAGAGGCGGCACTGCGGGCGGGGTGAGGTCCCTGCCAGCGTGGTGTCAGGAGAGGACACGCCCAAGGCTCGTCATACGGAATCACCAACCGCTCATCAGGCGTTAAACATGTTGGGCGTAGGGTGAAGGTCGATTTTCGATGGAGGAGACCATGTCAGTTCCTGGCGATGCAGCAATCAATATTCTTCTGGTCGACGACAGCCGTCCGGTGCGAACCGTCCTGAAGACGCTGCTTTGTGGTCTCGGTGTCACGCGCATCTATGAAGCGGAAACGCGTGAGGAAGCCTTCATCATGGCGCGGGTCTGCCGCCCCGACCTGGCGATCATCGACTATGATCTGGGCCGGGAGACCGGTGTCGACCTGGTTCGCGCCTTCCGTGATCCCGCTCACAGCCCGATGCCGGAATTGCCGCTCATCCTGCTTTCGCCGACCGGCCAGGAACATCTGGCGGCCGGGGCCCGCGAAGCGGGTGTGGATGCCATCCTGCCCAAGCCGGTGACGGCGCGGATGCTGGGTGACAAGATCGCCGAACTGACCGAAGGCGCCGCCCAGCAGGCGGTCACCGAGGTCGAACGCAAACAGGCCTGATCCGTCACCCGGGTGTCCGGGCACCAGACGGACCGGGTCGGGGGAGACAGGGTCGTGCTGAAGGGCTTGCGCATTCTCGTTGTCGAGGACACGAAGTCCATCCGCGATCTGGTCTCGCGCCTGCTCGGCAGTTTGGGCTGCGAAGATGTGCACCAGGCCGAGGATCTCGCCTCTGCCCGAACCCAGATCAACGCCTTCGGTTTCGACACCGTGCTGCTGGACTATGACCTGTCCGGCGAGAACGGCATCACCCTGCTCGACGAGCTGCGCAAGAATACCTGGCATTTCAATCGCGACGTCCCGGTCATCCTGTTGACCGGTCATTCCGGTCCCGAGCTGCTTGATGCAGCGATTGCGGCCGGGGCGAATGCCTATCTGGTCAAACCGGTCATGCCGGACCGGCTCGGCCAGCGCATCCTGGAAGTCCGCGAAAAGGCCGGCTGGACGCGTCCGCCCGATGGCGGCAATGCGCATCGCCGCGAGGCCGGGTCGGAATCCGGCGGCGGGCCGGACGATGATGGCAATATCGTCTGGGTGTGACCGGGGCGTGCGCTAGCGCTCCGCGTCCGGCAGACCCTCCCGCGGCATCGCCGCCACGCTCTCCCACTGCTCCGGAAAAATCAGACCGTCCGTGTCGAACCCGCGATCGCGCAGGCTTTGCAGCCGGGCCTCGATGAGGGCCGGATCGGGGCGGGGCGTGCGTGACAGCATCCACAGATAGCGGCCGGCCGGTTCCGAGACGAGCGCCCAGGAATAATCCTCGGCCAGGTCAATCACCCAGTAATCGCCGTAGAAGGGGCCGAAAAAGCTCACTTCCAGGCGCGATGTGTCGGACGGGTCCGGCAGGCGGGCGCGGCCGTTGGCAATGTCCAGCTCGCCCTCCAGCCCGCCCTGCCAGCAGCGATTGATGACGCGGACCCGGTCCTCGCCCTGGCGTTCATAGAAGGCGGTCACCCCGTCGCAATCGCGCTCGAAACTGTGGTCCGCCCGGAAAATCTCGAACCAGAGGCCGGCATAGCGGTCCAGGTCCACCGTCCCGACCGTCTGCGGCGGCGTGTCTCCGGCAAGCTGGTCTCGCGGGCTCTCCATGCAGGCGGTGAGGGCGAGGGCGGGCAAAAGCAGAAGGCAGGATATCTCGCGACGCATGCGTTTCTCCATCACGGGTCAGGACCGGGGATCTAGGGGCTATTCGAGGCAAGTCCAGTGCCCCGTGACCGGCTTGGCTTAACGTCAGGATTGTTATCTAATGATGCACAATCAAAGGGGTTGGCCGTGACCGATATCTTTCAGCAAGGTGATCCGATCGAAACCGGGCCGGACGGGGAGCGCCTGATCCAGGCCTTGAGCCGCCGACAATTCTGGCGACCGTCTCCCAAGGACGATCTGATGACGAGCCTGTTGCGCGAGATTCTGGACATGGAAGCCTTCGCGCGTTCGCGCGGTCTGGCGCTGCCCGAAACGATCCGCGCCGACTTGCCGGCCCTGCTGGAACAATTGGAGGCCGATCTGGCCGAGGATGAGCCGGAGATCAGTCTGGATCGTCCGGACGTGGAAAATCAGCCATGACGGTCAAGCCTGACACCCTGCAGCGCGCCATGAAGGTGCATGCCGATCTGTCCAATGCGATCTCCCCGGCGACGCCGGGTACGATCAAGGCCAGCCAGTTGCGGCACAACTGGGTGCTGATCGTGATCGGGATACTGGGCTTGCTGGCCCTCCTTGTTCTCGTTGTGATGAATGCCATTCCCGAAGCAGCAGGCGATGGAGCCAATGTGCGCCCGACCCTGACCCGGCTGTGTGGGGCCGTTCTGGGCGCGACCCTGTTCGCATTCTGGACCGCCCGCAATTATCTGCGCGATGGCACGTTCCGACCCCAATACTACCAACTCTACATCCTGCGCTTCGTGCTGGGGATATTTACCGGCTTCATTCTCGGCGAAGTCGCCGGAAC
>NZLV01000177.1 GCA_002694345.1 Maricaulis sp. | reverse complement strand
TGAGATTGCCGATCCCGGCCGTGGTCTCGTCCATCTGCTTGATCAGAAGTGTCCGCTGGATTTCGAGCGATTTCTGGGACACGCCCAGGCGAGAGATCGCGGCATTCACCGCGCTCATGGAGTCCTCGAAGGCCTGAACCATGGTCGTGTCAGGCTGATTGGCCAGACCGGAGGCATCCGTCGCCGGCAGCGTGAACCCGAGCTGGCTGTCGAAAATCCCGCCCCCGTCTGAGAGGTCCTCGGCCGCAATGGTCATCTGGGCGTTGGGATCGCCGGACACGATCGCCGAAATATCGCTGGCCCCGGCTTCGAGCAGGTTGAGATCGTTGAAGCTGGCATTCTCGACCAGACGCTGGGCCTGGTTTCCGAGCGCGACGAAATCATTCATCAGCGTGCGCCAGCTGGTTTCGTCCAGCGTGGTGTCCGTTGCGGCGACCAGCTTGCCCTGCATCTCGACCATGAGGTCGGAAATGCCCTCGGCAGCGGCCAGGGCGGTCGAGACCACTCCGGTGACAAGATCGATGGAGGTCAGCGCTTCCTCGCGGCCGGCATTGGACGCGCGCATGCCCTGCGCCAAGGCCCAGATCGAGCCGTTGTCGCTGGCTGTGCTCACCTCGAGCCCCGTCACGATCCGGGCCTGGATATCGACCCGTTGCTTCTCCAGCATGGTCATTTGCTGAAGCGCGGAGTTCACGGCAGACATGGAATGTACGGAATACGTCACCCGTAACTCACCACCACCAAAAATACACCGGGCCCAATTCTTGTTCGGGCTCCAGCCTGCACCCTATCGAGCTCAAGGTTAGCGAAACCTTTCCGGGGTGCTCATCAATTAGGAGTCTCCGCGAACTTTCTTGTCCGGAAAGCTTTCTCACTTCCCTGTGAGGCCCCTTACGGCGGCATGCCGGACCGGTGATAGTGCGCAAAACCCTGCCCGGAGAGACCCCATGAACCCCGCACGATACCTCATCAGCATTATCGCCGGCCTGACCCTGTCCGGCGCGCCAGCCCCGGCCAGCCCGCTGAGCGAGTCGACCCGCGAGGACGTCCGGATCATGGCAGGCGATGTCGAACTGGGCGCGACGCTCTACCGACCGGCCGGGAGTGAGGGCGATTTGCCCGCCATCGTGACGGCACACGGGTCCGCCCCCAGCACGCGGGACGGTGTCGGCTACTACACCAATCTCGCCCTCGGGCTCGGCTTCGCGGTTCTCAGCTTCGACAAGCGCGGCACCGGCGAATCCAGCGGCGAATACGTGCCCTTTTCCGTGGAAACCAGCGATGCAGCTTTCCGGGATCTGGCAGCCGATGTCGCCTACTCCATGGCCTGGCTGGTGGAGCAGGACGGCATTGATGAAACCCGCATCGGCCTTCTCGGCGGCAGCCAGGCGGGCTGGATCATGCCGCTGGCCGACATGATGCTGCAGCAGGAACATGGCATCACCATCGACTTCATCATCACCGGCGAAGGCGTTCCGGTGAGCGCCGGTTCGGAGCAGGCACAGGGCACAGCCTTCTTCGCTTCTCTGGGTGAGCGTGACGTTCCGACGCGCGCCGACATGCTGGCCGGTGATCAGGCAAGCTATGCCTATGAGGGCCCGACCGGTTTCGACCCGGATCCTGTCCTGTCCGCGTCCCAAACGCCGATCCTGTGGATATTCGGCCTCTCCGACTGGGTCATCCCGGTCCTGCCGTCCATCGACGCGCTGGGCGAGCGTATCGAAGCCGGCGAAACCCACCACACCGTCCATATCCTTCCCTTCGGCGATCATAATTTCACCAATACAAGCACCGGTGAGCGCTATGATCTGCTCTCCATCTCCCGGGACTGGCTGACCCGCCAGGGCGTTCTCCAACCGGCCTGACAACTGCGACCCATGCGCCGACCCCGTCTGTCAGCTCTCGCAATTTGAATCGGATCGATTAGGTTGGGCCCATGAGCCAGCCGCCTGCCGATCCCGATGCGTTCAAACGCGCCCTGACCATAACCACGCGAGCCGTGGCGGGGGACAAGGAGCTGGATATCCGGTTTGGCGGCGAGATCGCCGGCCTGTCCGGCGGACGCATCGTCCTGCCCAATCCCGGAACGCAGCCCTCGGCCGAGGCGGCGGCCACGGTCCGGGGTCGCGCCGATGCGCTGGCCCTGCGTCTGGCCCATCATGATGAAACCGCGCATGTGAAGGGCCTGCCCACCGGGGCCACGGCCCGCGCCATCTTCAATGCGGCAGAACAGGCCCGCGTCGAGGGCCTGGGGGCCCGCGAGATGAAGGGGATGGGCGACAATCTGGACGCCGCCCTGATCGCCCGCTGCCGTCAGAAAGGCTGGCAGGCGGTCACCGAGCGCCAGGCTGCGCCGATGGAAGAGGCCGTTGCCATGCTGGTGCGTGAACGCGTCACCGGCCGCGAGACCCCGATGGAAGCGGCCGGCCTGATGACGCTGTGGCGCGAGCAGATCGAGGATGTTGCCGGCGAGTCCCTGGACGCCCTGGCGAAGAATGCCAATGACCAGCAGGCCTTCGCCGACCTGCTGCGCAATGTGATCAAGGATCTCGACCTGGCCGATGAACTCGGCGGTGATCCGGAAGACAGCGACAATCCCGAAGACGAGGATGAAGGCGTCGACCGCGAGCAGCGTACGGGTGACCAGGACGAGGAAAACCCGGGCGACCAGTCCGAACAGCCCGACACGCCTGATGCCTCCGGCACGGCAGGTGATGAGGAAGAGATCAATGCGGACGGCGAGGATGCCGATACCCGCGTCGATGCCATGGATGATGAAGGCGCCGCCCAGACGGCGATGCGCCCCAACTGGCAACCTTCCGCCGACACCAATGCCAAGGCCTACAAGGTCTTCACCCGCGAATACGACGAGGTCATCCAGGCCCCGGATCTGTGTGATGCGGAAGAGTTGGAACGCTTGCGCAAATATCTCGACAACACGCTCAAGGGCATGGACCAGGTGGTGGGCCGTCTGGCCAACCGGCTGCAGCGCCGCCTGATGGCGCAGCAGGAACGCTCCTGGAAGTTCGACCTGGAAGAAGGCGTTCTGGACGGGTCCCGCCTGGCCCGGGTCATCGCCGATCCCACCCTGCCGCTGTCCTACAAGCAGGAAAGCGACACCGAGTTCCGCGACACGATCGTCACCCTCCTGCTGGACAATTCCGGCTCGATGCGGGGCCGTCCGATCATGGTGGCGGCGGCCTGTGCCGACATCCTGGCCCGCACGCTGGAACGCTGCGGCGTGAAGACGGAAATCCTCGGCTTCACCACCAAGGCCTGGAAGGGCGGGCGGTCGAAGGAGAAATGGCTGTCGGAGGGCAAGCCACCCCAACCGGGCCGGCTCAATGATCTGCGCCACATCATCTACAAATCCGCCGACACGCCCTGGCGCCGGGCCCGGGTCAATCTCGGCCTGATGATGCGCGAGGGCCTGCTGAAGGAAAACATCGATGGTGAGGCCCTGCTCTGGGCCTGGAAACGTCTCGGTGCGCGACCGGAACAACGTCGCATCCTGATGGTCATTTCCGATGGCGCCCCGGTGGATGACGGCACCCAGTCGGCCAATTCCGCCGGCTATCTGGAACGCCATCTGCGTGAGACCATCGCCCAGATCGAGAACCGGTCCGAGGTCGAACTACTCGCCATCGGGATCGGTCATGACGTGACCCGCTGGTACAAGCGCGCCGTCACCATCAATGATGTCGACCAGCTGGGCGGGGCCATCACCGACCAGCTCGCCGCCCTGTTCGACGAGGATGGCGGCAAGGGCAGCGGTTTCGGCTCCGTCCAGGGCGGCCCGATGTCCGGCCTGAAACGCGCCGACTGGGCCAGCCTGTCCGGCGAACGCTAATCACACAAAGGAACAGGACATGCGCCACACTTCCCTGATCATGGCGTGCCTGGCCTGCCTCGCCCTTCCCGCCACGGCCCTTGCCCAGACCGTCACGCCGGTCGCGCTTTCGCCCGACCCGTCGGTCACCCGCACCGGTCAGCTGGTCTATCGCGGCGGCGTGTCCATCGACATGGATCATGAGGGCTTTGGCGGACTTTCCGCGCTTGAGCTGTCGGAAGACGGGTCCCGGATGCTGGCCATTTCCGACAGCGCCTGGTGGGTGAAGGCAGAGATCGTCTGGACCGAGACCAATGAACTCGCCACCGTCCGCAATATCCGGATCGACGCGATGCTCGATCCGGACGGTGAACCGCTGGAAGGCCGCATGGCCGACAGCGAGGGCCTGACACGCGGCTATGGACCGGACTATCTGGTCTCCTTCGAACGCGAGCACCGGATCTGGGCCTACCCGATCGGCGAAGACTGGGCCGCGACGGGCAGCGCCTTGCCGCGCCCCTTCTCCACACCCGCTACCGCCCGGTATCTGGGCAATAATCGCGGACTGGAAAGCCTGGCGCGCCTGCCGGATCGCAGCATCATCGCCGGCGTGGAATACCCGTCCACCTTCCTGCCCAACCACACGATCTGGCGCCTGCCCCTGGCCGGGGAATGGGAAGACAACCAGCTCACGCCGACACCGACTTTCGGCCTGACAGGCCTCGCCGAACATGATGGCCAGGTCTACGCTCTAGAACGCTTCTGGGCGCGCGGTGTCGGCAACCGGATCCGCATCCGCCGTTTCGCCGCCGCCGAGCTCAGCGCCTGGCCGGTCCAGGCGGAAACCATCGGGGCCCTCGACCCGCCCATGACGGTGGACAATTTCGAAGGCATTTCCGTCATCGAGCGGAACGGTGAGACGCTGGTTCTCATCCTCTCCGACGACAATTTCTCCGACAACCAGCGCACGCTGTTGCTGGCCTTTGCGGTGGAGGAATAGGGGCAGGGCCTGGGGCCTCCTTCTCCATTTTCCCCGGGCGCAGTCCCGGGGCCGACAGGGCGTTCCGCCTTTTCATCGGATGAGGATGCAGCGCCTTCGGTGGGCCCCGGGACTGCGCCCAGGAAAAATGCGGGTGTGTGTTTCACGGCTTTCAGCGCCACGGCGTTTCCGCCTGGCGAGATGAGAGGTGTGCGGGAGGCCGGCGACTGTCTGCCGGCATGTTTTTAAAAGTGTGTGTGACAGGCGCTGGCCTCCCGCACGCGGAGATTTCCCGGACGCTCTCGCCCCCGTTTCCAATCCGGCCGGTATTCGGGTCGGGCGTCTAGTGCCGTCAGACCGGGCCGGACGCCCTGCCGGTGCTCAGGATGTCACCCCCTCGCGCGGACAGGCTCCGCACACCTCCGGGCACAAGGGACTGAGCTCGCGCCTCTCTTCCCGGAAGTCGAGGAGGA
>NZLV01000176.1 GCA_002694345.1 Maricaulis sp. | reverse complement strand
GGGCCGGTCTTGTACGTGTTGGTGTCACTAGGCATGCCGGACGATGCGCTGCGCCGCTTGGCGATGGAGGCCCACGAACTGAACGCGACGATGGTGATCCGGGGCTTCTATGGTGAGACATTCTTGGACACGCAATACCGCATCGCCGCGCTGTTCTCGCAGGATGAGGCCGCTGGCCTGACGATCGACCCGAGACCCTTCAAGGCATTCGGCGTCACGCAGGTCCCCGCGATTGTTTACGCGGAGGGGCCGATCGAACCTTGCGGGGAAATGGGATGCGTTCCGGCCGCACTGCCACACGACATTGTACGCGGCAATATTTCGCTGCGCGCCGCGCTCGAGCTCTTCGGGCGCGATTGATCTGTCCTCCTGACTCGTCTTTAGTCACCAATCTGACCGCTTCCCGCTTGAACTCGCGGCTGAACTGTCGTCGTGTCATTCTTCTTCTCCGGTTCCAAAAACACCCTAACTCGGTGTCCTCAAAACCGGCAGCAGCTCACATCGCCTCGTGAACATCGTCGGGAACCCAAACGGATGTGAGTTCGCCGGCGCGCAGCAGACGTGCCAACCGAACCGCGTCGCGCTGGTCAGTTTTTTACGCGATCCCCTGAACGCATCGGAACAAGCGACGGAGCGACCGCGGTGCAAGCATGACCCATCTGCGTCAGCTGACGGAAGAGACCATATCCAGTCGGTCCAGCCTCGTAGCAAAAATGGAGCTCCGAATGTCGGGCCTCCAACCTCTTCACCAGCCGGCCTACGGCATCGGGCGACGACGAGATCGTCCCGAGTTTGCGCACCTCTCCATCCCGTCCAGCTTCCGCGATCGCCACGGCATGACTGGCCTTGGCAACATCCAGCCCGATGTAGGCTTCAGTCTTCGAACTTGGCATTCACCTGTCCTCTCCTTCAGGCCGGGAGCAGGCCGCCAATCGATCTGCCCCCCGGCAATACCAGTCTGCAACGGTTAGGCTGCAGCTGGTTGGAAAGGACATGCGGTCTTACCTTGCCGCCGTGACGGCATTCGGCGATTTGCCCGGCCGTCCAGTCCAGGCTTCGCTGTCGTGTTCATTCTTCATGGTTGCAACCTAAAGCGCATAGTGGCGCGGTCGCGCAAGCGGTCAGCCAGTGCCTGTGCGGGCATCGGGCTTGGAGCCGCTCGAAAACTTCCGCATTGGCTTCAGCCCGCCCGATTTGCGGCGCGGATCATGATCTGGGAACATGTCGAGTTGATCACCAGGCGGTTGGGGTCCGGCACCCGGTTCATCCACCTCGTCGGCCTCCTCGACCGCTTCCCGGTCGCCTGACTGGCTAACCGCGACGCCGACGGACGCATCAGAGGCAGGCCCCTCGCTCGAAGCAGCCACGGTCGCGGCGGGTTCAAGCTCCACGGGTTCGAAGCCCACCACTCCGTCAATATCGTCCTCAATACCGCGCAGATAGGGGTCATCGAGCTCCTCGATCGGCTCGAGGGTCGCGGCCGATGGTGCGGGCTCGTCACGAGCTTCGGGCAAGGCCCATCCCAGCGCATCAAACGCTTCTCGCACCGCATTGGGTTGGTCAGGGCGAACCTCCACGAAGGGTATATGCGCTCCTTTGAGAAGGGCCTTCGCGATAGTGTTGTCTTGACCTTTGTCGAGGAGAACTCCGGCGGGAAGAAGCGTGCCCGTGTCCAAAATGGCCAGCGCGACGCGAGTCTCCCGGAGACGGTTCGTCATCTGGATCCCGCGTTGAGCGCCGGCATAACGCTCATCAATCTTGATGATATCACTCAGCCGGGGCGCCCAGAGATAGCGCAGACCGGGAACCAGGGAGAGTGCTTCACTGACCAGCCGCCCGGTTTGCTCGAGTGCGACAGTGCCCTTGCGCAGTGGCACCGGGTCGATGCGGTCGGATGGTCGAGATGGAGTGTATGCGGGCGCTCGAGGCAGCGGGCGAAGTTGTTCAAGCCAAGCTGCGACGCGTTTGGGCGGAGCAAAAAGCGCGATCAGGACAAATGCGGCAAGACCGGCCAGGCCGAGCGGGGCGTATTGAAGAAGCTCATTCATTGTCGGTCATCCGGACGGCCCGACCAGCTGGGGATGTAGCGGGTCCGCCGGGAACGGCGTCGTCTGCGTTTCGGCCCAAGCCGGTTTATGATGACGAACATGCCGCCAATCAGTGCAAGGAGCAGCGAGAGTTCCGTGAGATCCATCATCAGCGCCCCTCGTCTCGTGTTGGCATAGATCGTTCAGCGGTGGTGTCGGCCAAGGATCGTTCGAAAGCCTGTTGCTGGGCAAGAACGTCGCGAGAGGATGTGCGCTCTGAGCTTTCGATAAGCCGCTCGGTCTTGTCGGTGACGATGTCAATTCGCTCGGCCGATCCGCCCAGAATGCGACAGGCGGCGAGCACTGCGCCGGCGGCAAAGGCGCCATCGACGGCACGGTCGTTCGACCCGGCGACCATGACGATGCGCCCGGGCTTGGAAAAATCGGGCGTATTGGAAGCCAAGGCCGGCCGCATATCGCCCGCACGGGCGGTCTCACTCGTGAGGTCCACTCGCCGCCCGTCGGCCGTGTTCAAGCTGAAACCCCTGTCGCCAACATCGCCAATGCGGCCCTCGACCCGTCCATCCTTGGCGGTGGCAATCGAGGCAGGGTCGCCTTCTCGGAAGGTGGCTTGGCTGCGCGAATAAATGTCGAACTTTACGCCTTGCTCGGCCATCTCATTGAGCGGCAGGCGGTACATCATGCCGTCGGGGTCGCGCACGGAGGCACGGCTATCGATGGGATCGATATAACCCAGCATCAAGCGGTCACCGGGCTTGTAGGCGAAACTCTCGGGCGCGGCCGTGATTTGCATGACGCTTTTGGGCCGGATCCCTCCCCCTGTGACAGGATTATACTGTTCAGGATCGCGCCGGTTGAGCACATCCAGGGTGACGGACGGGCGGGCATCGCGCCCTTCAACGCGATCGCGCGCGTCGGATATGACCCGAGCGGCGATATTGAGGTTTTCTTGACGGGCGGGATCGGAGGCAACCAGCTGGACCGGCTCGCCAGTTTTTCGAGCGTGATCATCCGCAAGGCGCGCCGCGGCGAGCTCTAAGGGTTCAGACCGCACCTCGGTCATGGCACCGCGCACATTCTCAAAGTCTCGAGCGACCGATTGGGTCGGCCGGTCGGTGAAGAATGATGGCACGGAGACTTCAGATACGGCGCCGGTGCGAATGGCGGTGGCGATCGGTGTCATTTCACGCAGCGGGGTCTTGTCCGGTTCGACCAGGAAGATGACCTTGCCGGCACCGATCATCTCGGCCGTCTCCGCATAGAGCTCGGCCCGATGGGGCGCTCGCACAGCCGCGTCGGAGATGATCAGTGTGGTGTTTTGCGAATATCCCGTCGCCTCGGCGCCCTTGTGGCGAACAGTCGAACGGGTCTCAGCCAGCCAGTCGCGGCCATTGTGCAACGTCTCGTTTCCGATAGGGAAGCGCGCGATATCCGCACCGCGTTCCCCATGGATGAAAACCGCGTTGGCGCGGTCTTCAGGAGAGAGAATTTGTTTGAGGGTCGCTTCGACGCCGCCTCGCGCTGTCGCATCGACGATCGAGTAGCGCTGCGGCTGGTCCATCGGATTGGACAGATCGCGCTTTCCATCCAGCAATTGCTGGGGTGTCACGCGCGGATTGGTTGGCGTCGGGTCGGTGAGTGCTTTCGCGAAGGTCTGGCTGCGCAACAAGCCGTGATCCGAATAAAGATAGCCATCATGTTGCTTGGACTGGTGGAGAAACCCCCTGTCCATCAGGCTATCGATGCTGGCCAGGAGCTCACCATCGCTACGTTCGGTTTTCAGTTCGCTACGGGCAGCATCCATGAGCGCGCGTTCGGTATAGTGCGATACCTGTCGCTCGAGCGTATCCGCATTGCGGATGAGCGCGCTCTCTGCTGCCACATCTCTCATCGACCACTATCCCCGTGTCGCTCCGTGTCCCGCTCTGCGGCGGGTTGGCTCGACTGATTTTCAATTGTGGTCTTGGCGTCGGTGGATTGCCCACCGATGTCATTGCCCACCCCTAGCTTGCCCGGGCTGCGATCTTTATCCTGTTTGGAATCATTCGCAAAGGGCTTGGATGCATCATTATGGTTGTTGCCCAGGTTTCCGGTGGACAGAAGAGCACTGTCTACGTTGGGAAGTTCGCGGTTGTATCGCTCAATCAGCTTGCCCGCATCATCGGTATAGATCGCGAGGTGTTCG
>NZLV01000175.1 GCA_002694345.1 Maricaulis sp. | reverse complement strand
CCCGGGAAAATCGCTTCGTAGCAGATCAGCGGCAAGACCGGCGGTGCCCCGGTAGGGGTCAGAACGGAAGGGGCCGGACCGGGCGTGAACTGGTAGCGGGTGAACTCGTCAAACCCGATCAGGCGCAACAGCCAGGACATCGGAACCATTTCACCGAACGGGGTCAGGCGGACCTTGTCATACAGACCCTCGATGCGGGGGGACCCGGAGGAGAACCGCATCACGGCAAGGGCGTTGTAATAGGCATACCCGTCTTCCAGGCGGGCCCGGCGATTGACCCCGGCCATCAAAATCTGACCCTGATCCAGCGTCTGCGCGATCCGGCCGAGCGTATCGCCATCCTCAAGCATGAAGATCGGCAGGGCCCCTTCCGGCCAGACGACATGGGTGACCGTGTCCAAACCGGCTTCAGCGGTCAGGTCCAGATAGCGGTCGCGCGAGATCTCGCCCCCGCCCGGACCCCATTTCTCCGACTGGCTCAACCCGGCCTCGACGAGGCGGATGCGCACATCCGGCTGCTCGCCTTCCGGCATGGCGGACAGGCGGAGCGCGCCGAAACAGGCCAGGATCAGCGCCAGGATGGCAGCGGACATGAGCGGCATCAGTCGGGTCAGGCGGAAGCGCGAGCCCAGCGCGACCGCCGGCGAGGCCAGCATGTAGACGGTCAGGAAGGTGAGCCCATAGACCCCGGCCCAGGCGGCCGACTGGCTGATCAGCCCTCCGGCCGACCAGGTGTAGGCTGGCAGGTTCCAGGGCAGGCCGCCGAACAAATGTCCGCGCACACCCTCGGTCAGGGTGATGACAGCCGCGAAAACCAGGACCCGCCATTCCGAGCGCTGCGCCAGGCGGACATAGAGCAGACCCGCTAGGCCCCAGAAAATTGCCAGCAGGGCCGCAAATCCGGGCAGGGCAACGGGCACGAGCGCGCCATAGCCGGGGCCGCGCGTAATGAAGGCAAAGGCGATCCAGAAAGTCCCGGCCAGGAACAGGCCGAAGCCGAACAGGAAGCCGCGCAACAGGGCGGAGCGGACAGGCCGGTCGGTCCGGCGGGCGCCGTCCAGGCTCCACAGGAAAACGCACAGCCCGACCATGAGGGCAGGCCAGAAGTGGAGGGGCGCCATGGACAGGGCGGACAGGCCGCCCGCCAGCACCAGATAGAGGCGATGCCGCCAGCCCCGCCGCGCGGCCAGCCAGGCTCGCGGACGCATGACAGAGAGGCGGCGCCAATTCATGATGCGGAACCGTCTCCGCCACTGTCTTCCGGGGCAGTCGCCTTGGGCTTGCGCGAAGGCGCGCGGACCCGCATCCGCTTGATGCGGCGGCTATCGGCTTCCAGGACCTCGAATTCATAACCGGTCGGATGCCCGATCACCTCGCCCCGTTCCGGCACGCGACCGATCAGGGTGAAGACCAGACCACCGAGACTGTCGACATCCTCGTCTTCATCCTCGGCAGCGATCTCCTCGCCGACCACACCTTCGAACACGTCGATCTCGGCGCGGGCATCGACATCCCAGACCCCCGGACCGCGGGCGCGGATCAACGGGGAATCCTCGTCATCATGCTCGTCCTCGATATCGCCGACGATGGGCTCGATCAGGTCTTCCAGCGTCACCAGGCCGTCCGTGCCGCCATACTCGTCCACGACCAAGGCCAGGTGCATGCGGCGACCCTGCATGCGGCGCAACAGATCGGTCGCCTTCATCGAGGGGGGCGCAAACAGGAGCGGACGGGCAATCGAGGGCAGGACTTCCTTGGTCAGCCATCCGGCCGGACGGCGACCGGATGCCGGCGGAGCCAGATGCGCGATCACATCCTTGATGTGCACCACGCCCACCGGGTCATCCAGCGTCTCGCGATAGATCGGCAGGCGCGAATGCGCGGCCTCGGCGAAGATCTTGGCCAACTCCCCGAGCGGCGTGGTCACCTCGACACCGACAATATCGGCGCGTGGCACCATCACATCCACTACCCTCAGCTGATCCAGCGCATCGGCTTCGATCAGGGGGTGCTGGGTGGCGGGAGCGGGCGAAACCGGCGGCTCGGCCTCACTGCGCCGCAGAAGGCGGTCCAGCAGGGAACGCCGCGGCGTGCCGTTGGCAGGGCTTGTGTCAGCCATGGGTCACCCCTCCGGGGCGAGACAGGTCATTCGGCATAGGGATCGCTGACACCCAGCCGGGCCAGGGCCCGGCGTTCAAGGTCTTCCATCTGTTCGGCTTCATCATCGTTCTGGTGATCATAACCCTGCAAATGCAGGAATCCATGCACGATCAGGTGTCGCACGTGATCTTCCACGGAAATCTGTTTGTCGGCGGCTTCGCGTTCCACCACGCCCCAGGCGAGTGCAATGTCGCCAAGATGGTTGTCCGCGTGTTCGCCTGCCGGGAAGGACAGGACATTGGTCGGCCCGTCCTTGCTCCGGAAACCCTTGTTGAGCTGGGCCACCGCTTCATCACTCGTGAACAGGATGGCGACCACACCGGGCAGGATGTCATCTATTTCGCACTGGGCCGCCGCGACAGAGGTTTCGGCGAGGGTCGCCTTGCCCTCCAGCCTGTCCCAGGCCTCGTCCTCGACGATCAAATCGACTGCGTTCATCGGTCCCGATCGGCACCCGCAGGTTTGCGGGCATCTTCCTCATAGGCTTCCACGATCCGGGCGACCAGATCATGCCGGACCACATCAACACGCGAAAAGCGTGTGATGGCAACACCTTTGGTGTTCTTGAGCAGGTCGAGGGCGTGCGGCAGGCCGGACGGATCGCGCGGACCCAGATCGACCTGGCTGGGGTCGCCGGTGACCGCCATGCGCGATCCCTCACCCAGGCGGGTCAGCACCATTTGCATCTGGGCGCGCGAGGCATTCTGCGCCTCATCGACCACGATGAAGGCCCGGTTCAGCGTGCGGCCGCGCATGAAGGCGATCGGCGCCACTTCGATCCGGCCGTCCTCGCGCATCTTGTCCAACTGATAGCGGCCCAGCGTATCGGCCAGGGCATCCCAGACAGGCAGGAGATAGGGATCGACCTTTTCGTTCAGATCGCCCGGCAGGAAGCCCAGCTTCTCGCCGGCCTCGACGGCCGGCCGCGTGATGATGAGCTTTTCCACCTTGTGCTGGACCAGAAGCGAGGCGCCATAGGCCACCGCCAGCAGGGTCTTGCCGGTACCGGCCGGGCCCACACCGAAGATCAGGTCATAGGCCTTGTCATTCTTCAGCTGGCGCACGTATTCGCGCTGGCCATCGGTGCGTGCGATCAGGCTGGAACCGCGCGGTACGCGAATGACACCATCATCCTGGCCCGGATCCGCCTCGTCGCGGTCGCGCATGCGCAGGGCGGCGCGAACCGCAGCCTCGTCACAGGTCAGCCCGTGTTCCAGACTGTCATAGAGACGGCGGATGACGCGTTTGGCCTCATCGCGAGCCGCCCCGTCTTCCGCGGAGATGACGATCTGACCGCCACCGGGCGCCGACAGGCGCACACCCAGATCCTGCTCGATCATGATCAGGAAACGGTCACCGGCTCCGGCCAGGCCGCGAAGGCGTTCGGCATCATCAAAGAAGACGGTCTCGGAGGCCTGACGCTTCGGCTTTGCCGCGCGGGGCCGGGACGGGGTTTTGGGCGCGGTCACGCGGCGCTCCTCTCCCCGTCGACGAGCCGGCCGGTCAGCGCATTGCGCGAGGCCGCTTCGATACGGACATCGGCGATCTTGCCGATCAGGCTGGCCGGTCCGTCGACATGGACCGACTGGAGATAGGGGGAGCGCCCATGGAGCTGGCCTTCCTTGCGGCCAGCCTTCTCGAACAGGACCGGCAGGGTGCGGCCGATCTGGCTTTCATTGAAAGCGACCTGCTGCTGGTTGAGCAGGTCCTGCAGAACCGCCAGACGCTCGGTCTTCACCGCTTCATCGACCTGGTTGAACATGGCCGCACCCGGCGTGCCCGGACGGCGCGAATACTTGAAGGAGAAACAGGAGGCGTAATTGACCTGTCGGACCAGATCCAGCGTGGCCTCGAAATCCTTGTCCGTCTCCCCGGGAAAGCCGACGATCATGTCACCGGAAATGGCGATATCCGGTCGCGCAGCCCGCAGGCGTTCGATGATCGCCAGATACTCTTCGCCGGTGTGCTGGCGGTTCATGGCTTTCAGGATCTTGTCCGAGCCCGACTGAACCGGCAGGTGGAAATAGGGCATCAACTTGGGCGTATCGGCGAAGGCCTGGATCAGGTCCTCCTCCATGTCGCGCGGATGCGAGGTGGTGAAGCGGATGCGCTCGATCCCGCCGATCAGGGCAAGGTGACGGACCAACTGGCCAAGCCCCCAGGGTCCGTCCGCTTCACGGCCGGCCGGCGGCTCGCCATGAAAGGCGTTGACGTTCTGGCCCAGCAGGGTCACCTCGCGCACGCCCTTTGCGGCCAGGGCGCGGACTTCCGAAACGATCTGGTCGACCGGGCGGGACCATTCGGCACCGCGCGTATAAGGCACAACGCAGAAAGTGCAGAACTTGTCGCAACCTTCCTGGACCGTCACGAAGGCCGTATAGCCGTCGACCTGGCGGTCATTGCCCAGCTTGTCGAACTTGTCCTCGACCTCGAACTCGGTATCCAGCGCCTCGCCGCGGGCGCGATGGGTCTGGGCGATCAGTTCGGGGAGTTTGTGATAGGTCTGCGGACCGACGACGAGATCGACGACCGGTGCGCGTTTCATGATTTCCGCGCCTTCGGCCTGGGCGACGCAACCGGCCACGGCGATGGTCATGCCGCCCGTCGCCGCCTTTTCTTCCTTCAGCGGGCGCAGGCGACCCAGCTCGGAATAGACTTTCTCGGCCGCCTTTTCGCGGATGTGGCAGGTATTGAGAATGACCAGGTCGGCGCCATCGGGCTCATCGGCCGGCTCATAGCCCAGCGGCGCCAGAACATCCCGCATCCGTTCGGAGTCGTAGACATTCATCTGGCAGCCATAGGTCTTGATAAACAGGCGTTTGCGCGTCGAACTCATGAAACCTTCCGGGCCCGATCCGGCCCGTCCTTGCAGCCTCACCCGAACCGTGTCCGGGAAGCCGGGCGTTATGATGGAAATGGGGCCTTCGCGCAAGGCCCGCAAGACTAGTCCGCCTTGGCGACGCGGGGCGCGGTGTCCATGACATGATCGGGATCATCGCCGGCGGCAGGGCCCGGATCGAACTTGCGCGCGCCCAAGGCGATGCTCAGAGCGAGAACCGTCAGGATGGAGGCCATCGCGAACGGGGCTCCGACAAAAGTCACCGCCGCGCCTTCCTGAGAGAAGTGCGCGAACACGCGCGACATGGTCAGCGGTCCGATAATCATGGACAAGCTTTGCAGGGCGGTCATGGCGCCTTGCAACTCGCCCTGGGCATTGGGCGGCACGATGCGCGACATCACGCCCTGAAGCGCCGGCTGGCCGATCCCGCCCAGCGCCCCGAAAGCAATCACCGCGTAGACCATCCAGCCCTCGGTCGCCAAACCGAAGCCGAGATAGCCGATACTGCCCAGAACAAGCGACAGGGTGAT
>NZLV01000174.1 GCA_002694345.1 Maricaulis sp. | reverse complement strand
TCGTCGGTATAGTCTTCCGCCAGCTGCATGGAGACGGCGTTGAATTTCTCCAGAAGCTGTTTCTGGGCCGAGCCTTCAATGACGTTTTCCCAGACCGTCTTCGTCTCATCGAGAACCGGTTCCTGCGGCAGATAGCCAACGCGAACACCTTTTTCCGCCCAGGCCTCACCGGTGAACTCGGTGTCCATGCCGGCCATGATCTTCAACAGGGTGGACTTACCGGCACCATTGACGCCGACGACACCGATCTTGGCGTCGGGCAGGAAGTGCAGGGAAATATCCTGGAAGACCGGCTTGGCAGCGCCCGGATAGGTCTTCGACAGCTTGTCCATGTGATAGACGTATTTGTAAGCCGACATGGTGGAAGGGCTCTCTTTGTCCTTGGGGGGAAATCTGAACGGCACCGTCTAGCGGAGACAGGCCGGAAGGGCAATCGGCATGGGGAGTTTACGCGTCAGAGGAGAGTTAACTTTGACGCGAACGGCGCGCATTTTAAGGAAAAGGCTCACGGCTTTGGGGGAAGCAAGGTGATCGAGGACATTTTCGGCGGCTTCATGACCTGGCTAACCAGCCATGCCACGCTCTACTGGCTCAGCTGGATCGGCGTCGTGCTGGCCCTCATCGGGGTGATGGTCCTGGTCTGGTCCCTGCTCTCCGTGGTGCGCGATTTCGACGAGGCCCATCTGATCCGCCAGCAACGCGGCCCGAGAGCAGTGCGCGCCAAGACGATCCGGCGAAACATCATGAAGTTCGAGGAATATGCCCGGCACGCCGTCCGCACGATTGCGTTGCGGACGACCGGCCTCATCCTGGTCGGCGTCGGACTGCCCGGCCTGATCCTGGCCCTGATTGCCTGGAACCAGCCCTGGTTCATCCCGAACGAAGCGGTTCTGCTGATTGATGGCGCTCCGGCCAGTGCCCACGACCAATCGGTCTCTGAGCTGGGCATATTCATCCTCGACCAGGCCCTGCGCGGCGGTCTGAGTGATGCCTTCGAAGTCTTCGGCCTGCAGCTCTCCGCCTTCCAGAACAATCCGGAGAATATCCTCTTCTCCAGCTTCACCCTGGGCTACCGCCTGATCTGCGGCCTGGTCGTGGCCACCATCCTCTACGTGATCGGCCGGATCGTGCTGGGCTACCGGAATTTGAACGCGGCGATTGCGGAATTGAAGGTGGAGCTGGAGACGGCGAATTAGGTCGTCGACCCAATCACACCCCGCCCTCTCCCCATGACGCACACCGGACGCTAGTTTCCCGCACAGTCCAGTTCGGGGTGCCCAGATGAAATACGTTCTCCTTGCCGTCACCGGTCTTGCCCTTGCCGCATGCCAGCCGGGTGCCACGCCCGAGCCGGAGGCTGATACCGGCCCGTCGCTGACGGTGGAGCGGGTCTATGCGAGCCCGTCCCTGACCGGGTCGGCACCGCGCAATCTGGGCTTTTCGCCGGACGGGACGCGGGTGACCTTCCTGCGGCCGAAGGAAGAGGACGCCAATGTCCTGGACCTGTGGGCGATGGATATCGAAGGCGGCGAGCCCTATCGCCTGGTCGACAGCCGGGTGCTGGCGCCGGAAGAGCGTGAGCTGTCCGAAGCGGCCCGCCAGCTGCGCGAACGCGCGCGGGTCACCGGGACCGGCATCGTTTCCTATCAGTGGGACAGCCAGGGCGAAGCCATCCTGGTCCCGCTGGATGGCGATGTCTTCCATGTCGAGGTGGAGGGCGGTCGCGCCCGGCGCCTGATGGAAACGCCGGAATACGAGACCAATGCCCGCATCTCGCCGCGCGGAAATTTCGTGTCCTTCATCCGCGAACAGAACCTCTATGAAATCGACCTGATGACCGGGGCCGAGCGCGCCCTGACGACGCGCGGCGGCGGGCTCATCTCCTGGGGCATGGCCGAGTTTGTGGCACAGGAAGAGCTGGGCCGGCGCGAAGGGTATTGGTGGTCCCCGACCGAGCAATACATCGCCCTCGCCCGTGTCGATGAAAGCCCGGTCGACAATATCCAGCGCATGGAAATCGCCGCCGATGGCTCCGCCACCGTGGTCGATCAGCGCTATCCGCGCGCCGGCACGGACAATGCCCTGGTCGAGCTCTTCATCCTCGACCGCGATACCGGCGAGGCCGTGCAGGTCGAGCTGGCCGATACGGATGACATCTATCTGGCGCGGGTGAACTGGTCCCGCGATGGCGCCACCGCCTTCGTCCAGGTGCTCAACCGGATGCAGAACACGCTGACCATCCTGGCCGTTGATCCGGCTACGGGCGCGAGCTCGGTCTGGCTGGAAGAGACCACCGATGTCTGGATCAATCTGACCAATGATTTCCGCGCCCTGCCCGATGGCAGCGTGATCTGGACCAGCGAGGACACGCCCGGCGGCTATCGCCATATCCAGCACCGCGCCGCCGATGGCAGCCTGATCACCCAGGTGACCTCGGGCGAGTGGCTGGTCAACGAGATCGACGCCGTGGATAGCGAAAACGGCCTGGTGTATTTCACCGGCTGGATGGACACCCCGCTGGAGCGACACGCCTATGTCGTGCCGCTGGACGGGTCGGCCGAACCGACGCGCATCACCGATGGCGAGGGCCGCTGGTCGGTCAGCTATAATCGCGGCGCGACGGCTTTCATCGGTACCTATAATGACAGCGCCACCCCGTCCCAGACCGCGCTCTACGCCAATGATGGCGCGCGCATCCGCTGGATCGAGGAGAACGCCGTCGTCGAGGGTCACCCCTATTTCGACTATGCCGACGACCATATTGTCCCGCAATTCGGCACGCTGACGGCCGCCGACGGCACCGAGCTGCACTACCAGATCTACCTGCCGGCCGATTTCGACCCGAACCGGCAATATCCGGCCGTCCAGTATCTCTATGGCGGCCCGCACTCCCAGCAGGTGCATCGCGGCTGGCAGGGCTTCCGCCCGCAGCTCTTCGCCCAGCGCGGCTATGTCTATTTCACCATCGACAATCGCGGGGCGTCCAATCGCGGCCGCGAATTCGAAAGCCACATCCAGCGCCGCATGGGCTCGGTCGAAGTGGAGGACCAGCTGGTCGGGCTGGACTATCTCACAAGCCTGGACTTCGTGGATGCCGACCGCGTCGGCATCTGGGGCTGGTCCTATGGCGGCTACATGACCCTGATGACCACACTGCAAGCGCCGGGCGCCTATGCGGCGGGCGTATCCGGTGCGCCGGTCACCGACTGGACGCTCTATGACACCGCCTATACCGAGCGCTACATGGATCATCCGGACGCCAATTTCGACGGCTACCAGGCCTCCTCTGTCTTTGCTCATCTGGACAATTACGAGACCCCGCTCCTGCTGATCCACGGCATGGCCGACGACAATGTCATCTTCGCCAATTCCGTGCGCCTCTACGCGGAAATGCAGGACCGCCAATACCAGTTCGAAATGATGACCTATCCCGGCCAGCGCCACGGCGTCCGCGGCGAAAGCCGCTCCGTCCAGCTCTGGACCATGATCCTGGATTACTTTGATCGTCAGCTGGGGAATGAGGCGGAGTAACCCCCTCTCGCCACGGCAAATACAGAAAGTCGCGGTGCCTGCCCTTTCCCCCACCGGTGAGATGGCCCCTCGGAACCGGCCAGGGCCGGTCAAGAGCAGGCTCCAGGCGGATGAAGGGCGGCGCGTTGCGCCCGCAAAAAGCCGTGATATCGCCTTGCCCTTACCGGATGAGCCGGCACACTGCCCCGAATGGAACGGGATGCACCCACGAAAATTCTTCGCCTGCAATGGATCATGCTGATTGCCGCCTGGCTGTGCGGGGCAGTCTATGTGTTCGGCAATGTTCTCGCTGAGGCGGATTTTGGAGCCTGTTTTGCCCAATACGACTATGGGTATGATCCGGACAATGCCGAGCTGCGACCGGCCGACTGGCCGATCTGGCAGTTCGGGATCACCTTTTTGAGGGCCAGCCCTGTGCTCGCCGTCGGCGGCGCGCTAGTGATCCTGCCGCTGGCGATCTTCCTGCTGGTTCCGCGTCACCAGGTCGACACCAAGGACTGGGTGGTGCTGGTTCTGAGCGTTCTGCCGCTTGTCTATTTCGCCATTCATTTACAGGGCTTCCATGATTGCGACCGAAAGGGTTCGGACTATTTCCTGACCTTGCTCATTCTCTGGCCCAGCCAGATAGTCTTCATGTTGTTCTGGATTTTCCTGTCGGTCATACCAAACGTAACGCGCTGGCTCGTCCGGCAAATCCGACGCCCCTAAAACGCCCCCCAGAGATCCGCCTCCGCGCGCATCCGGTTGCGGCGCTCCTGCCAGTCGGGCATCAGGCTTTCCACGACGCGCCAATAGGCGGGGGAGTGGTTGGGCTGGACGAGGTGAGCGGCTTCGTGGGCGCAGACATAATCGATCAGCTCTTCGGGAAAGCCCATCAGGCGCCAGTTGAGACGGATTGTGGCGTCCGAGGCGCAGGAGCCCCAGCGGCGTTTCTGATCGCGGATGATGACCTTGCGGAC
>NZLV01000173.1 GCA_002694345.1 Maricaulis sp. | reverse complement strand
CTGGTCTGGCAGGACCCGATCCCGGCCGGCAACAAGAAGATCAAGGTCGACAACATCAAGAAGGACATCGCCAAGTCCGGCCTGTCCGTGTCTGAATTGGTCTCCACTGCCTGGGACAGCGCGCGCACCTTCCGCGGCTCCGACCTGCGCGGCGGTGCCAATGGCGCCCGTATCCGCCTGGCGCCGCAGAAAGACTGGGACGGCAATGAGCCGGCCCGTCTGGCCAAGGTGCTCGGCGTGCTCGAGCCGATTGCCTCCAAGCACAATGCCTCGATCGCCGATGTCATCGTGCTGGCCGGCAATGTCGGTCTGGAACAGGCCATCAAGGCCGCCGGCTACAAGGTCTCCGTGCCGTTCGAGCCGGGCCGCGGCGATGCCACGGCCGAACAGACCGATGCGGACAGCTTCGCCGTCCTGGAGCCGCTGGCGGACGGTTTCCGCAACTGGCAGAAGAAGGACTACATCGTCGAGGCCGAGGAAATGCTCCTCGACCGGGCCCAGCTGATGGGTCTGACGGCGCACGAAATGACCTGCCTGATCGGCGGCATGCGTGTGCTGGGCACCAATCATGGTGGCACCAAGCATGGTGTCTTCACGGATCGCGAAGGCGCCCTGACGACCGACTTCTTCGTCAATCTGACCGATATGGCGAACAAGTGGGTGCCGTCCAAGGATGGTCTCTACGAGATCCAGGACCGCAAGACGGGCGCCACCAAGTGGACGGCCTCCCGTGTGGATTTGGTGTTCGGCTCGAACTCCATCCTGCGCGCCTATGCCGAAGTCTACGCCCAGGACGATAATGGCGAGAAGTTCGTGAAGGACTTCGTCGCCGCCTGGACCAAGGTGATGAACGCCGACCGGTTCGATCTCCACTAGGCGGGGTCACAAACCCACAACTTTGTGAAAGGGCGGGGCTTCGGCTCCGCCCTTTTCATCTGTAAGACAGCTGCAACCGGCTCTGGCCCGGCAGGTGGCAGGGACCTAGAACCCGGCCCCGAATTCTGGAGATCCTTCATGTCCGACAAGACGCTTGAGCGTATCGAAGCCTTGGAAGCGCATCTGGCGCATACCGAAAAGGAAATCGAGGACATGAATTCCGTGATCCTGGACCAGCGCGAGGAGATCACGCGGATCACCCGCCGGCTCGACAAGCTGATGGGCCGGGTCGACACGCTGGAAGACCTGGCACCGGGCCCGGAAGCCCACAAGCCGCCGCACTATTGAGGCCGGCGCGCTCAGCCCTTGGGCTGGGCCAGGCCGAGCGTGGGCATTTCCTCCCAGGGATCGATGGCATCCTCGCCCTGATAGCGGCTGGAATTCACCTTCGGGTCCACTGCCCATTCCTGCAAGACATCCTCGGCCGCCGGTGAGAGCAGGGCGGGATCGCCCTTTTCCACCCAGGCCTGCACACGGTCAGGCTCCAGGATGACCGGCATGCGGTCATGGAAGTGGGACATGAACCCATTGGCCGCACAGGTCAGCACGACCGTGCTGGTCGTCGCTTCGCCGGTTGCGGCATCCTCATGGTCTTCGAACAGCGCGGCGAGAAACATGGGCTTGCCGTCACGGCGGGTGAAATAGTGCGGTTTGCGCGCGCCCTTTGCCCCGGTCCATTCGTAGAAACCACTGACCGGAATGATGCAGCGCCGCTGTTTGAAGGCGGAGCGGAAGAAGGGCTTCTCGGCCGCACTCTCGGCGCGCGCATTGAAGGCGCTGGGCAGGTCCTTGAAGGGTTTTGACCACCAAGCCGGCACCAGACCCCATCGGGCCCGGCTCAGCTTCAGCCCGTCGCCCTCCGGCATCAGCGCCCAGATCTCACGGGTCGGCGCGAGATTGTATTCCGGCTGGAAGTTCGAAGCGCCGGGCATGAACATCGAGAAATAGCCCTGCAGCTCCGCCCAGGTCCAAAGCTGTGTGAAACGTCCGCACATGTGCCGGCTCCCGATTGCCCCGCCAGTCTTGGCCGCTGCGGCGGGGCTGGCAAGGGCTCGGTGGCAGGGCTCAGGCGAGGGGCAAATAAATGTCGGAGCGCCATTCGGCGGCAGGCCGGCTTTCGGGATCATCGACATAGTTCACGACAAGCGGGCGATCCGCGAAATCCTCGCCGGCTTCGATCATGCGGGCATACAGTCGGTCGATACTGTCGTGCAGGCTGTCATAATCACCGACATGGCGCAGGCGCGCATGCCGCCCGCCGGCGACATTCAGAACGATGATCCCGTCCGGGGCGGGCAGGTCTCCCACATCGATGGCACAGTCGAATTCCAGCTGCGCCGCTTGCGTGAAGCGCGGGTCGTCATGCCAGACGCCCCAAATGCCTCGCAGCGCCTCCATCGGAGCGGTGTCGAACACCTGGCCAAACAGGGCTTCATAGGTCGCGTTGAGCTCTTCATAGGCACCGACATTGCGGATGGCGAGCAGGCGCAGCGGGTCCGTGGAAACGATCTCGACCGGCATGGCCGTACTGTCCGGCCGGGCCGGTTTCAGCAGGCGCTCGATCAGGGCCGGGTCGCGGCGCAACTGGCTGGCCGTACCGCCCGTGGTCGCGCGCACCGCCCGGGCATAGGCCTGGGAGCTGGCATAGCCGGCCGCGCCGGCGGCCTGCGTGATGCTGGCCCTGTCATCGGCCAGTTCGGGCAGGGTGCGGGCGACACGCACCCGGCGCAGCGTGTCGGCCAGGGTCTCGCCCGTCATCAGGCGGAACACCCGATGGAAGTGGAAGGGTGACAGTGCTGCGATGCCGGCCAGCTGGTCCAGGACCAGCGCTTCGGGTGCTTCCGCCGCTTCGATATGGGCCAGGACGCGGTCAACCCGGTCGGCATAGCGGGCGCGGTTGTCGGGCTTCATGGAAGGATCCTCCTGTTCAACAGTCTAGATCATTCCACCCGGTCCGCACCCGCCTGGCGTTCCCGATCTTGCGGATTTGACCGCTAGAAGGGCAGTTCGGTGAAGTCCGGCAGATCAACCAAGATCTCGGTCACCGTGACCGGCTCGTCGCGCATGAAGGCGTGGATCACTGCATGCACCTCCGGCGAGGCCATGAAGAGATTGTGGCCGGCATTGCGGACCGTCACCTGGGTGACGTGGCTGAGCCCGGCCACGGCTTCGGCCTGGGCCTCGGGATAGGTGCGTCCGTCCAGGGTTCCGGTTAGCAGCAGGACCGGCGTATCTCCGGTCGGGGCGCGGCGGAAGTCTTCGCCCAGATCGAACCCGTTCCAGCTGCCGCGGATCTGCGGCATGGGAAAGTTGAGATAGGCACCGAGCAGGCTGGTGCGGGCTTCGGCCTCGACCCGGTCCAGCCGGGCATCGCCGATCCCCGAAGCCAGATCCATCGCCGTGGGCATGGCGCGCAGGGTGATCGGTTCGCCGGGGGTGTGGAAACGCTGCAGCAAGCCGACCGCCAGACCCGTCTCGCCGGCATCCAGGTTGGCATAGAGAGCGAGCATGATCCGCGCCCAGTTCGGATCGGAGATCAGACCGGACGCGTATTCCTGCAGGTGATGGCGCTGCAGCAGGAAGGGCGCCACGCTGCCATCGGCCTGCGGGATGTCCAGGGCGATCGGCTCGGCCTCCAGCCGTGCATGGACGCGGCGCATCAATCCGGCAATGTCGGGATAGTTCGCCCGGGCCAGATCCTGACTGTCCACGGCCGCCTGCAAGCGCGCAATATAGGCGTCCGTGCGGGAGGGAAGCTTCACCGTCTTGTCCAGCCCCTCGGCGCTGGCGATCACGACCCGCCCGATCTCATCGGGGATCTCCTTCAGCGCGGCCAGCGCGAGATGACTGCCATAGGAAATGCCCCAGAGGTCGATCTGGTCGGCGCCCAGATGCGCCCGCAGGTCCGACAGGTCGGCGACGCTTTCGCGGGTGGTATAGCCGGCCAGGTCGACACCCTGGTCCTGCCAGAAGGTGCCGCACTCCTCGACGGCTGACCGGTAGGCCGCAGCCAGCTCGGCATCCGAGACCGGTTCCGTGTCGGCGATATGGACCGAGGACGCGCATACCGGCAGTTCGGTACTGCCGCCCGTGCCGCGCTGGTCGAATGCGATGACATCACCATGCTGGCGCATCTGCATGAACAGCGCGAAACGGTGCGCGCGCGCCGTCCCGGTCCCGGATCCGCCCGGACCACCGGCGAGATAGACGATCGGATGGCCCGGCGTTTCGGTCGTGGCGGGAAAGCGGACATAATTCAGGCGGATCATCCGGCTGTCGGGATCGGCGCGGTTCTCCGGAACCTCGACATACCCCTGGAAAGCCTCGACGCTGTCGCCGGACTGGGCGGTGAACATGATGGGGGCGTCTTCGGCCAGCCCGGCCGGCGCACACAGAAGTGTGGTGGAGATCAGGGCGGCGAGGCAAAGGGGTTTGAACACGGACATGGGCTTCCTTTCGGCGAATGCGGTCCCTGCAGACTGGCCCTTCACCCGGCGCATTCACGGTCCGATCTGCCAGCGGCTGTGACAAACCGGTCAACGGCATCGGCGTTCGGCGAGCGGCGCGCTAATCTGGGTGAATGAAAACCCTGTTTTCCCTGACCGTGCTCACGGTCCTCGCGCTTGTCTTCCCGCCCTTCCAGGGGGCCTCGGCCCAGCCTGCCGCTGTGGCCCGTGCGCCCGTGCTCCAGGTCTGCCCGCCCGGACCCGGTGGAGAACCGCCGGCCGATTTCGCCGGCGCGGCGTGTGTCGAGACCGGTCTTCACGCACTGGACCCGCAAAACCGCGAAGTCTGGGCGCGCACCCGGATCACCGTCAGCGAGGCGCAATTGTCCGGGACCGGTCCGTTGGGACTGTACCTTGCCGGCAAGGCCGCTTCTGAAGTCTGGCTCAATGGCGAGCCGCTGGGGCGCAATGGCCAGCCCGGCGCGACGCGCGCGCTGGAGGTTCCCGGGCGCATGGATGCCGTGTTCTACGTGCCCCGCGCCCTGTTGCAGGTCGGAGAGAATGACATCGTGCTGCACCTGTCGGGCCAGCACAGCCGCATCCATCTGTCCTCCCCCATGCATGCCCTGGCCGTGATCCCCTACACACAGATGAGCCAGCTCATCGCCCACCGTTATTGGCCGTCCCTGGTGACGCTGGGGTTTTTCGTGCTCGGCGTCGTCTTTTTCGGCGTGATGGCCTGGCGCAGCGAAGAACGGGAGAGCTCGGCCATTCTGGCCCTGGCCGCCTTTTTCGCGGGAGGGCAATTATTGTGGGAAGTCTCCCGCGGCGTGTTCGCCTATGACTACCCGGTCCACGACATCCGCCTGATGGCCATCGTCGTCTTTGCCTTTGGCTTCGGCCTCTGTCTCAACGCCTATCTGCTCAAGACCCTGTCTGTGTTTTCGGTACGCCTGCGGGCGCTCATCCTGGCCGGGCTGGGCCTGGTCATGCTGGCCGTGGTGCTGGCGACGACGGGCTATGATGGCAAGACCGGCTTTGCGCTGCTGACGGCGCTGCTGCACGGGGCCGGCTGGAGCCTCTGGTGGACCCTCCGCCGCAAGCCCGGGGCTTTGGGCTTTTTCGCCGTCTTTGCCGGCCTGGCCATTCTGATCCCGCTCTTCGGCGGGCGTTTCCTCGACTTCTACCTCTACATCGCCAGTGCGGGCATTCTCCTCTTCCTCTTCTTCCGCCAGGCGCTTGCCCTGGTCCGTGCCCGTCGCGACCGGCAGATCGAACAGGCCCGGGCCCGCCGTCTGGAAACCGCCCTGGCCGAGGCGCGGCAGCGCTCGGCACCGGCCCAGCTGCAACTGGTCAGTGCCGGCCGGGTGGAATACGTCTCCACCGACCGGATCGTGCAGCTCAAGGGGGCCGGCGATTATGTCGAGCTGCACTATGCCGACGGCCGCACCGCCCTGTTCAACGGCACGCTGGCGGGGCTCGAGGAAGACCTGCCGGAGACCTTCCTGCGCGTGCATCGCTCGCACATCGTGAATACCGCCTTCGTCAGCGCGCTGGAACGGGAGCCGAGCGGGATCGGCCGGCTCACCCTGACGAATGCCACGGATGTCCCGGTCTCGCGCCGCATCATGCCCAAGGTTCGCACCGCCCTGGCCGCGGCCTGAGCCCGGTCGTGTCGCTGGCGGCGCGCCGCGGCACGCGCTAGCCTGCGGCGGGAAGAGGGGGAATCCACATGATCCGGGTCATTTGCGCGAGTTTCGGCCTGTTGCTGGCATCACCGGTCTGGGCCCAGCCGGCCCTGTTCCAAGTGGTCAATGTGGACGCCCATGACGTGTTGAACATCCGCGCCACGCCCAGCCCGACCGCTGCCATCACCGGCGAACTGCGGCCCGGTGCCCGGTCCGTGGAAGTGCTGGAAACCCGGCATGGCTGGGGGCGGATCCTGCACGGCGAGGGCAGTGGCTGGGTCAGCCTGGCCTATCTGGACCCGATGGAACGGCCCGTGGTGTCCGGCTTCCAGGCCCCGGCCGGTTTCACCTGCGCCGGGACCGAGCCGTTCTGGGGGCTGTCGGTCGCACCGGATGGCGAGCTCGTCCGCCATGACATGCTCACCCTGGGCGAAGAGCGGATGTCCCGCATCACCGACGCCCGCCGGGCGCGCGGCCGGCAGGAGCCCTTCATCTATCATTTCGCGGGCGAGGGCAGCGGCATGCTCCTCGTGCGCTCGGGCCAGTGTTCCGACGGGATGAGCGAACGCGCCTATGGCTGGCAGGCCGTGCTGGATGTGCGCGATGAGGATGGCGCCCGCCTGATGGAAGGGTGCTGCTGGACCGAAATCGAGGCGCGCTGAGCCCGGTTCTGCAAAAATTGCCAGCCCTCTGCATCCGGACGGGCAACCGGCGGCAACAAAGGGACAAAGGGCGCAATCGGGCGCCCCTCATGATTGCGAGGACGCGATGGATTTCCTGTTTCACTATTGGTGGCTGTTGTTTCCGCTGGGCTGGTTCATTGCCGCCGGCTGGGGCAGTTTCATGCGCTACAAGCGCCATCAGTCCAAGATCGACCTGATCAAGAGCTATACGGCTGCGGGCAAGGAACCGCCGGCCGAGCTCCTGGCTTCGCTGGACAAGCCGGATGATGACCATGATGGCTGGCATGAGGAGGACAGCGGCAACCGGGATGGCAGTTCGTCGAACGCTTTCCTGGTCATCCTGTTCGCCGGCCTGGCCGGGGTCTTCGCCTATGCCGGTTATGCCGAACTGCTGGGCGGTGTCGGCGAGGAACTCTATTTCGTCGCCATGATCCTGGGCGTGCTGTCGCTGGCCTTTCTGGTCGGCGGCCTGTTCAAGGGCGGCCGCGGCCGTCGCGACTGATGACCGGACAGCCCACGGACGCTGCGCTGGTCGCAGCGGCCCGGTCGGGCTCGGACGCCGCCTTTGCGCGGATCGTCGACCGATACCAGTCGCCGGTCCGCAGTTTTCTCAGGCGCGTCTGTGTCTATGAGTCCGATGCCGACGATATCGCCCAGGAGGTCTTCCTGACCGCCTGGACCCGGCTGCGCCTGCTGGATGATGGCCGCAAGCTGAAATCCTGGCTGTTCGGCATCGCCTGGCGGCAGTCCAGGATGACGGCCCGCTCCATGGCGCGCAGCCGCGACCGGGACCAGGCCTGGCATGGTTTGCAGGACCAGACCGAGACCCCGGACCGGGAGATGCATCTGGCCATGCAGCAGGCTCTGGCCCAGCTGCCTGAGGACCAGCGCGCCGCCGTGGCCTTGTGTCTCGCCGGGGGCTGGACCCACCAGGACGCGTCAGATGTCTTGGAAATGCCGCTGGGTACGGTAAAATCCCATGTCAGCCGGGGGCGCGCCCGGTTGATGGAGATCCTTGGAGTGAGCGGATGACACGTGAATCCGAACATCAGGCCGACCCGCTCGCCGCCTTTTTTGAGGCCGGCGACGTGGCATCTGTCGATCCGGCCTTCCGGGTGGATGTGATGGAGGCCGTGGCCCGTCGCCGTTTCCGGATCAGCCTGGCCATCCGCGCCGCCATTCTGGCGGGGCTGGTCCTGGTCGCGGCCCTGCTGATGCCCGTGATCAACCATGTTGCCGCCGCGCTGGGGGCGCCGCTGCTGGAAATCCTGGTCATCCTGTTGGCGACCGGACTGGTGGCCTATGCCGCCCGGGCCTGGCTGCAACGCCATCCGGCCCTGCCGCATGTCAGCTGGCGCCGGTTCCGGATTTTCTGATCCGGGTCCCAGTCGCGCTTTTGTCCATGAAGCGCGGATGAATCGTCTATAGTCGGGTCAAAATGGAGGGGGAGGCGTCCATGCTGGTCCTGATTGTCGGACTTGTCCTGTTTCTGGGTGTGCATTTTCTGCGCGTCATTCCCGGAGCCCGCAGCGGATTGCAGGCCCGGCTCGGCGAGACACCTTACAAACTGGTCTATACGGCGCTGTCGCTGGTCGGCTTCGGCCTGATCATCTACGGCAAGATCCTGGCCCATCCCAGTGAAGCGGTCTGGGTGCCGCCCTCCTGGACGCGCCATCTTGCCTTCACCCTGGTTCCGATTGGCCTGATCCTGATCGTCTCGTCCTACGCGCCGGGGCATATCCGCCGCTGGGTGCGCCACCCCATGCTGGCCGGTGTCGTTCTGTGGTCCGGGGCGCATTTCCTGGCCAATGGCGAGCTGGCCGCCCTGGTCCTGTTCGGCAGTTTCCTGGCCTGGTCGGCCATCACCTTCGTCGCGGCCTGCTTCCGTGAGACACCGCCGCCGGTGGTGAAAGGCTGGGGCGGGGACCTTACTGCGATTGTCCTGGGTGTGCTGGCAGCGCTTATCCTTATGAATTTGCACATGTATCTGTTCGGTGTCGCGATTATCGGCTAAATCGCTGCATCCAATTCCTGAACCCCGTGCATCTAGGGGACAAAGGCCGCATGGTGCGGTCGGTAACGGAGGTTGAAATGGGAGTAGAAGTTCTCGTCCCGACGGGCCTGTTCGCGATGGTCGTGCTGATCGTCTTCATTGCCGTCAATGGCGGTATCCAAAAGCGCAAGGCGATCCTGGCCACGGTCCAGGAAGCGATCCGCGCCGGTCAGCAAATGACCCCGGAAACGATCCGCGCGCTGGGCATGCCGCAAAAGAATTCCAATGGCGACCTGAAGTCGGGCGGTGTCCTGATCGCGGTTGCGCTGGCCATGATCGTGTTCGGCTGGACGGTCGGCACCATGGGTGGCGAAGACGAAGCCTTCCAGGTCTTCGTGGGCATGTCCGCTTTCCCGGGCTTCATCGGTTTCGTCCTGCTGGGCTTTGGCCTGCTGGGCAACAAAAAGACCGACTAAGGCGAGCCGGGGAGGGGATCAGCCGATGCAGGCGCCGGACGAAGAATTGGTTGCTCTGGTTGTCGCCACGAAGAATCCGGCGGCCTTCGGAGAGCTTGTCCGGCGCCACCAGGGCGTGGTTCGGGGAATGCTGCAACGCATGTGCCGCAATCACGCCCTCGCGGATGATCTCGCCCAGGACACCTTCATCCGCGCCTATGAGAAGATCGGGAGCTTTAAAGGGACCGGCTCCTTCAAATCCTGGATGTGTTCCATCGCCTATACCGAGTTCCTGAAGTCGGCGCGCAAGCGCAAATCGACCGAACGGGTGATGGAGAAGTTCCAGAGCGGTGTTGAAGACACCGAAGCGCCCCGCGATATGGGGAGTGTGGTTGATCTGGATCGCGGACTGGCCACATTGAAAGAAGAGGAACGCACGCTGGTTGTGATGTGTTACTCTTGTGGAATGTCACACTCCGAAGCGGCTGAAGCCACCGGCATGCCGCTGGGAACGGTGAAGTCGCACGTGAACCGCGGAAGGGCCAAATTGCAGGCCTACTTCCAGGAAACAGAGGTAATGGCGTCATGACCATGAATGATGCATTCGATCAGAGGCTGAAGGCGGCCTTTGCCGACGCCGCAGCCCCGATGGAGCGCGAGAGCGAGGCAGACCGCTTCACCAAGACGGTGATGGACCGCCTGTCCAATCCGGACCGCAAGCGCGTCCTCATTCTCGGCGGTGCCGGTTCCACCGGTTCGGCCATCGCCGGCACCCAGCTGGAAGGCCTGTTCGGCAATGTGAACCTGCCCACGGAAGGCCTCCTGGCCAATGCGGCTTTCCTCATGTCCCCGGAAGTCATGGCCGCCGCCGCCATGGCCGTCGCCGTCGGCATGGTCGCCGTCGTCCTGCCCCGCCGTCTGGCCTAGCAAAGGCCAGTATCCCTCCTTCCCCTTGATGGGGAAGGTGCCGGGCGAATGCCCGGCGGAAGGGGTGAAAGCGCTTTGCGCTTTCTGATGTTTGAAAGTCACCCACTCCACCGCGCATGCGCGCGGTCCCCCTCTCCCATCAAGGGCGAGGACCTTTCAGCCCTTCT
>NZLV01000172.1 GCA_002694345.1 Maricaulis sp. | reverse complement strand
TGTCCGGCGGGTTCAAGCCGCAATACAAGACGCTGCGCGCGGTCGACCGGATCAGCTTCGATCTCAAGCCCGGCGAGACGCTCGGCGTGGTCGGGGAATCCGGTTGTGGCAAGTCGACCCTGGCGCGCGCCGTGCTGCGCCTGGTGCCGTCGGCGGCCGGAACCGTGTCCTGGATCGGCAAGGACCTTCTGGGCATGAAGTCGAACGAGTTGCGCAAATCCCGTGAGGATTTGCAGATCGTCTTCCAGGATCCGCTCGCTTCGCTCAATCCGCGCATGACGATCGGTGCCTCCATCGAGGAGCCGATGCTGACCTTCCGCAAGTCGATGAAGAAGAAGGAACGCACCGAGGCGGTCCGCTCGATGATGGAAAAGGTCGGTCTCGATCCGAACATGATCAATCGCTATCCGCACGAACTCTCGGGCGGCCAGAACCAGCGTGTCGGCATTGCCCGCGCGATGATCCTGAACCCGAAACTGGTGATCTGCGACGAGGCGGTGTCCGCGCTCGATGTGTCGATCCAGGCCCAGATCGTGCGCTTGCTGATCGAGCTCCAGCAGGAGCTGGACCTGTCGATGATCTTCATCTCCCACGATCTGTCGGTGGTGCGGGAAATCTCCCACCGCGTGATGGTGCTCTATCTGGGCCGGGTCGTGGAAATGGCCGATCGCGACCAGATCTATGAGGATGCGCGCCATCCCTACACCAAGGCCCTGATCTCCGCCGTTCCGGTCCCGGATCCGGCGATCGAGAAAGCCAAGGTGCGTATCAAGCTGGATGGTGAACTGCCCTCGCCGATGGATACACGGGCGCAGCTGCGCTTCATGAAGTCCAAGCTGGTCGATGACCCGGATGCGGAACAATACCGGCCGGAGCTGATCGAGGTGGAAACCGGTCACTGGGTGGCCGAGCATGACCCGGTGGCTGAGGACGCGGCCTGATCAATCGCAGGCCTTTCCGCTAATTTACTCGACACATGGCTGTGCCCCGCTAGGTTCGCCGGAAGAACCAACCGGGAGACGGGCATGATTTTTCCGCGTGACATGAAGCGTATGGGCGGCGTTCTGGCGTCGCTGGCTTTCCTGGCCCTGGCTGCGTGCCAGCCTGCCGAGGGGCCGGCCCCGCAAGCCACCGACTACAGCTTCGTGCACGAGGTCTCCGACCTGCCCGTTGATCCGGCCATCCGCTATGGCGAGCTGGAGAACGGTCTGCGCTATGCGATCCTGGCCAACCAGACCCCGCCGAACACGGCCGCGGTCCGCCTGGTCTTCAATGTCGGCTCCATGGCCGAGGCCGAGGATCAGCGCGGTCTCGCCCACTTCATCGAACACATGGCCTTCAACGGGTCCACGGACGTGCCTGAAGGCGAGATGGTGCCGCTGCTGGAACGGTTCGGCCTGCAATTCGGTCCGGACACGAATGCCTTCACCGGCCGCGACACGGTGGGCTATCAGCTGGACATTCCCGAGGTCGATGAAGAGACCGTGGACACGGCGCTCTTCCTGATGCGCCAGACCGCCAGCGAGCTTCTGATGGAGGCCGAGGCGATCGACCGTGAGCGCGGCGTCATCCTGTCGGAGGAACGCTTCCGCAATACGCCGATCCGCCGCTGGAACAACGCGCTGCTGCGCTTCCGCCTGCCCGAGACGATCATTGCCGACCGCGACGCCATCGGCACGGTGGAAGTGATCGAGACTGCCCAGCCGGAGCGCTTTGTCGACTATTACGAGAATTATTACGTCCCGCAGCGGGCCATCCTGGTGGTGACCGGTGACATCGACCCGGACGCGATCGAGGCGAAGATTCGCGACGGATTTTCCAGCTGGACGTCGATCGAGGATCCGCGCGGTGACCCGGAGGTCGGCCGTTTTGATCCGGAACGGCCCATGTCGGTCGGCTATTTCAACGATCCGGAAATCTACACGATCTTCACCGTGGACGTGATGCGGCCCCACACGCCGCAACTGGACACGGCCCAGGCCCGGTTCGAGAACAATCTGGCCTCGCTGGGGGACCGCATCCTGTCCCGCCGGTTTGCGACTTTGACCAGTTCGGGAACCTCGCCGCTGATCCAGGCTTCCGCGGCGCATTCCACCGATTTTGAGCTGGCCGACCGGGCCAGTCTTCTGGCCGTGGCGCGGCCGGACCAGTGGCGCGAGGCGGTGGCCAGCGTCGAGCAGGAATTGCGCCGGGCGCTGGAATACGGGTTCACCGAGGCCGAGCTGGCCGAGCAATTGGCCAATATGCACACCTCGCTGCGCGATGCGGCCGACCAGGCCGGGACGCGGTCGAGTGTCGGGCTGGCGGACCAGATCTGGTCGAACTGGCGCCAGGACCAGGTCATGACGACGCCAGCCTCCATGCTGGAGCGGTTCGAGGCCACGCTGGACGAGGTCACGGTCGAGGCGGTGAATGCTGCCTTCCGCGAGCAGTGGGATGGCAGCGCGCCGCTGCTCTTCCTGGCAACGCCCCTGGCGCTGCCTGACGCCGAATCCGCGATCCGGGATGCCTGGGAGGTCAGCGCCGAACAAGCTGTCACCCCGCCGGAGCAGGGCGGCGCCACGGAGTTTGCCTATGGTGATTTCGGGCCCGCCGGTGACGTGGTCGAGCGCGAGGAGATCGCTGATCTCGGCCTGGTGCGCTTTCGCTTTGCCAATGGTGTGGCGGTGACCTTCAAGCAAACCGATTTCGAGGATGGCTCGATCCGGATCCGGGTCGATTTCGGTCGCGGTGAACTGGAACCGCGGGCCCAGGACGGCGTGGATATCATTGCCGGTTCTGTCTTCACCTCGTCGGGTCTGGGACAGCACAGCCAGGATGAGCTGGGCCGGGTTCTGGCCGGCCGTAATGTCGGCGGCGGATTTGCGGTCGGGGATGACAGTTTCATCTTCCAGGGCAGCACCACCCCGTCCGATTTGCGCGTCCAGTTCGATCTGGCCGCCGCCTATCTCGCCGATCCGGGCTGGCGCCAGGAGGGGCTCGACCAGTTCCGCGCCGTGATCCCGGAGATCCGCCGCAATCTGTATTCCTCGCCCAGCGGTGTCCTGCAGGCTGATGTCACGCGCATGATCCGGTCCGGCGACCCGCGCTATGGCCTGCCGGATGCGGAACAGGTGGCGGGGATCGACATGGAGGCGATCCGCGCCTTCCTGACGCCGGCCCTGAGCGAAGCGCCGATCGAGGTGACCGTGGTCGGGGATATTTCCGAGGCCGAGCTGGTCGAGGCCATGGCCCCGACCCTGGGGGCGCTGCCGTCGCGCGCGGCCGACTGGCCGGACTATCCGGAAGCCCGCACCATCCGCTTCCCGGATCCGGTCAGCGAGCCGGTGGTCCTGCATCACAACGGGCCGGACTATCAGGCGATGGCCAATGTCTACTGGCCGACCTTTGATGACAGTGATCCGCGTCGCACGCGGGCGCTCTCCCTGCTGCGCGCCGTGTTCGATCTGAAACTGACCGAGCGCCTGCGCGAGGCCGAAGGCTTCACCTATTCCGCCTTCAACAATGACACGGCCTCGGATGTCTATCCCGACTATGGCTATCTCTATGTCGGAGCCGATGTGCGGGTGGAGAATGTGGCGGCGACCTATGCCGCGATCGACGAGCTGGCCGCCGCACTGGTTGCGGGCGAGATCTCGGATGACGAATTGCTGCGGGCCCGCCGTCCGCTGCTGGAGCAGATCGAGAATGCCTTCGAAAGCAATGGCGCCTGGATGAGCTGGCTGTCCCAGTCCTGGGCGCATCCGGAGCGGCTGGATCGTATCCGGGCGCTGACCGCGGACTATGAGAGCATTACGCGGGAAGAATTGGTGGCGCTGGCCGGCGAATACCTGCAACCCTCGACCAGCTGGCGCGTGACCATCCTGCCGCGTGCCCTGGACACTGCCGAGGAGTAGACCTGATGAAACGGATCGCCCTGTTCGCCGCCCCTGCGCTGGTTCTGGCGGCCTGTTCCGGATCGCCAGAAGCGCCGGAAGATGTCCTGGCTGCGGCCCGGGCCTGCACCACACCGGCGGATGCGGAAATCCTGACCGTGGAAGGTCCGGCGACCACACAGGTGGGCCTGGCCAACACGGAAGCGTCCGAGCGCTATCTCTCGGCTGTGCTTGAAGAGGCGTGTGTCTATCAATTGCCGTCCGGTCTCATCTTCCGGATCCGGACCGCTGTGGATGAGGGCGCCTCGCCGGAAAATGGCGATCTGGTCACGGTCCACTATACCGGTCAGTTTCCCAATGGTGAGACGTTCGACAGTTCCCGCCTGCGGGGCGAGCCGGCGACTTTCCCCTCCAACCGCCTGATCCGCGGGTGGGTGGAGGCGCTGCCGCTGATGCGCGAAGGCGAACAGTGGGAGCTCTACATCCCGGCCGACCTGGCCTACGGGGCGGGCGGAACCGGTCCGATCGGGCCGAACCAGGCCCTGGTCTTCGAGCTGGAACTGATCGACCTGCCAGGCCAGGGCGATGAAGCGGCGGACGAGGCGGGCGACGGGGCGGAATAACCGCTCCGCCTAGCGCGAAATCCGCAGATTGGTCAGATCGCCGGCAATGGTTTCAAAGGCCGCTTCCAGGGCTTCACTGGACGGCGAGTCGAAATACAGGCTGGGATGCGAGGCGCAGCCTTCCATCAATTCCCGCGTCGAGGACGAGGACACCTGGAAGGTGATCGTGTAGACGCGAATGCCCAGTGACTTGGCGTAGTCGCAAGCGGCCTCGGTGCGCTCATCCAGCTCCCGGCCCAGCACATTGCCGCTGGCCGTCCGGACACCCAGCCGGCCGTCCGTGACATAGCCATAGGCCTCATAGTCCGACATCAGATTGGTGTTCCGGCCGGTCATGACATTGTCGCCGTCGGTCAGGATGACCATCGCCTTGATGACCTCATCATCCGACCAGCTCACGCCTTGCGTGAAGGGCTCGCCGGGCGAGATGACCCGCACGCCCCAGCCAATCCCGTTGGGAATGTTGGTCGTGCCGCTGGCACCCATGTCGCCGATGGCGTCCTGGACGGTGCGCTGGTTCGTGGTCAGCGGCGTGATCGGTGTCGTGGTGCAGGAGCGATTGGTATAGCCACTCCAGGCCGAGGCCCCGTCATATTTGGGCATGTAGACCAGACGCTCGTTCACACCACCCGATGTGCCGTCATTGAGGTATGAGTTCGAAAAGCCGCCATTGTCCGGCTCGTCCGGCGAGAAATAGGGAACGAACAGGGTTTCCGGCCGGCTTTCGGACGGCGCTGTGTCGTCAATGTCGTAGGGAATGGCGCGCGCCTCGACACAGCCCTGCCAGGACGAGTTCCGGATCTGGTCGAACAGGTCCCAGTGATTGATGCGATATTCCTCGGTGGTGCAGCGGCGGCGCCAGCCCCGGCCGGTGCAGGTCTCCACCTCGACCGTATTGCCACCCCATTCGCCGTGCTGCGGCGAGAGGGCATTCGGGTCCAGCCACCATTCGCGCTCGTATTGCGTGCCCACATTCACCGTGGCGGCAAAGGGCACGAGGCCGATCTTCACATCCCCGGTTTCGTCGGCGGCGTCATAGAGAATTTCGGTCAGCAGTTCGGCGCTCTCGCGCAGGGCGCGGATCTTGGAGCCCCCCATGGAGCCGGTATTGTCGAGCACCATGACCAGCTCCAGCCGGCTGCGGGCGCGCTGGACCTGGCTCTCCCAGTGAACGGTGATGTAGTCGATCCCGGCCAGACCCAGCATGGTGGTCTGCACGCGGGCGGCCCCGCTCACCGTCACCGTATCGCTTTCATCATCGATGTTCACGGCGACATCGACCACCGTGCCCAGCTCGCGGCCGGGATAGTTGGCGGCGATGAAATTGTTCGCGATTGCCATCGCGTCTTCATTGGACAGGGAGGTGTTCACGCCCACGGCAAGCGCTGCGGCGTCCAGCGCCTGGGACAGGCGCGAGCGCGCATTCATGGCCTGGCTCAGATCCACAGCGCCGCCGGACAACAGGGTCACGGGCAGCAGGGAGAGCGCAAAGATCATGGCGACATTGCCCCGGCGATTGCCGAGCATGTCACAGAATTTCGAAACCAGCCGCTTGAAGGCCATGGCAGAGTCCCACCGCTAATCCGTAAAATTCTAGCGGATGTGCATTAAGGCCCCGTTATTCCGCAGGGTTTCTCCAAGGTTAATGCGGTGCCGACCCGGCCTATCGCGACAGGCGCAGATTGGTGAGGTCGCCGGCGATCAGTTCGAAGGCGGCCCGCAGGGCCTCGTCGGACGGGCTGTCGAAATAGAGATAGGGTGTCGTCGCACAGTCGCGCATCAAATTCCGGGTCGAGGAGGACGAGACCTGGAAGGTGATGGTGTAGACCCGGATATCGAGGGATTTGGCGTAGTCGCAGGCTTCTGCCAGCCGGTCGTCCAGGGCATCGGACAGGCTGGAGGAACTGGACGAGACCAGGTCCAGCCGCCCGTCGCGGGAATAGCCGTAGCCGGAATAGTCGGAATAATTCTGGTTGGAGCGACCGGTCATGACATTGTCGCCATCGGTGAGGATGACCATGGCCTTGATGGTCTCGTCATCGTCAAAGGCGGCACCCTCGGTAAAGGGCGCTTGCGGGGACAGGACGCGAATGCCCCAACTGACCCCGATCGGGATATTGGTGGTGCCGCTGGCGATCATGTTGTCGATGGCTGTGTCGATGGTGGCGCGGCGATTGGTCAGCGGGGTGAGCGGGCGGGCCGAGCACCCCCAATTGGGCCCGGCGCCGCTGGCGCGCTCGCCGGGATATTTAGCGCTGTTGCGCATGCGGGCACGCTCGTCATACCCGCCCATCCGGTCGTCCATATAGTCGTTGGAATAGGAGCCGCGATCGGATTCGTCCGGCGCGAAATAGGGCAGGAAGAGGGTTTCCGGACGGGCCGGGTCCGGCAGGGTGTCCTCGATATCGTGCGGGATGGCGCGGGCTTCGACGCAGCCGCTCCAATTGCGATTGTCGATGGCATCGAACAGGTCCCAGCGATTGGCGGCGGGCGAGAAATTCTCGCTGTGCAGCGGGTTGAGCCCGTCCGGGTCCAGCCACCACTCGCGCGCATGGGCCGTGCCCACATTCACGGTCGAGGAGAAGGGCACCAGACCGATATGAAGCCGGTCGGGGTCGGAGCTCTCGAACAGGATTTCGGTGAGCAGCTGGGCCGCATTGCGCAGGCTGGAGATCTTGGACCCGCCCATCGAGCCGGTATTGTCCAGCACCATGACAAGTTCCAGCGCATTGCGGGCCCGCTGGACCTCGCTCTCCCAATGCACGGTCAATTCCTCGATGCCGATCAGGCCGAGGAACATGGTGTCCACCGTCGCTTCCGCATTCACCCGGACCCGGTCATTCACATTATCCAGGGTGACGGACAGGTTCTGCACCCGGCCGATTTCACGGGCCGGATAGTTGGCCGCGACGAAATTGCTGGCCAGCGTGGTGGCATTGTCGGCGCTGAGACTGGTCTGGACCCCGACAGCCAGGGCTGCCGCGTCCAGCGCCTGGGAGAGGCGGGTGCGGGCATTCATGGCCTGGTTCAGGTCCGCCGCCCCGCCCGCCAGTACGGCGAGAGAGACCAGGACCAGCGAGAAGATCATCGCGACATTGCCGGATTCATTCCGGGCCAGCCGCTGGATCAGTCGCGAGAGAACAGGCGTGCGATTGGGCATCCGCGTCGAAAAACCAGGCTGTGTTGACGCTGAATGCTCGCACGGGTTCAGCGGTGTCCAAATCGCAATTCGGGGTTTGGGTAAAGACGCGGATAACCGGTCGAAAACCGTCACGAAATCAAGGTCTTAAAATCCATCCATTTTGATCTAAAACCCTTGAAATCTTGCCGAAAAATCCGGTGTCCGGTTTCACGTCCGACGAAGAAATCGGCGGGATAATGAGCCTCGTGTTTCACTGGGGCTTCGAAATGTTCTCCACCTGGCTGTCCAACCGCCGCGGCAATACCACTGTCGTCTTTGCCCTCTGCCTTCCGGTGGTGATGGGCTGTGCGGGCCTGGGGGTCGAGGTGGGTTTCTGGCAGTTCCGCCAGCGCCAGGCCCAGACGGCTGCGGACCTTGCCGCCTATGCCGGCGCGGTCTCCCTGCGCAATCATGAATCCGTGGCCCAGGCCCGTGAGGAGGCGGCGGCTGAAGCCCGCCTGCACGGGTTTGAAGCGACGGCCGGCGTGATCAATGCGATGTCACCGCCCCAGTCGGGCAATTACCAGGACAGCCGGTCCATGGAGGTTGTCCTGAACCAATCGCTGCCGCGCTTCTTCTCCTCCATCATGTCGCAGGAACCCCTGCTGATCTCGGTGCGCGCGGTGGCGACCTATCAGGAAGAAAGCGATGCCTGCCTGCTCGCCCTGAGC
>NZLV01000171.1 GCA_002694345.1 Maricaulis sp. | reverse complement strand
GTCTCCTATCGGGTCAGGGACGCCAGAAGCTCAAAATTGAAGTCCGGCGCTTCAAAGGCCTTGGAATTGGCCTGAACTGCCAAGGTGATGCCGCTGGCACTGTCATGCAGGACCGCTGAGCGATAGCCACCGAAATCCCCGCCATGGGCGATGCGGTAGCTGTCCTCACCGGTCCGTCGCACGAATACGCCCAGCCCGTAGCCGGAGGGACCGTCCGGCTGGAAGGCATTGTAGTCCGTGCGCATCAACCGGCCCTCTTGTGCGAAAAGACCGTCATCGCCGAGAGCACGGTAGAGCGTGACGAGATCGTCCGGCGTGGTGACCCAGCCGCCGCCCGTCCATTCATGGTCGAGGGTCTGGTTCAGCCGGCCGTTGCGTGCGGTCGCGCTGAGGCCGAACCAGCCGTTCACATGACCATCCGCCAGCCCCTCGAAATCCCGGCCCCGCAAGGGCTCGGTCGATGTCAGGTTCAGCGGTTCAGTGATGCGGGTCCGTGCCAGGTCGTAGAAGGCTTCGCCGGTCACCGCTTCGATCACCAGCCCGACCAGGATGTAGTCCGTATCGGAATAGGCATAGTGTTGCCCCGGAATGCCGTTCGGTGTTTCCCCTGCCACGAAGCCCACCAGGTCTTCCGGCTCCATCCATGCCGTGCCACGCACCGACCGGGTGAGGAAGAAGCCGATATCTTCCAGATAATCCGGCACGCCGGCGGAATGGTTGAGCAGCATGCGCAGGGTCAGACGCTCATGATTGCGCAGACCGTCCCACCAGGCCTGACCGGCCAGCCGGGCGTCGAGCGGTTCGTCCAGCGTCAGCACGCCCTCTTCAACCAGTTGCACAGCCAGAAGGGCGGTAATCGTCTTGCCGGTACTGGCCGAGAGGAAACGCGTTTGCGCGTCCACGGCGCGTCCGTCGCGGCGGCTCGCTTCGCCGGCAAACACGTGAATGCGCTGGCCATCGGGCAGTCGGGCCGTAATGGCCAGGCCGGGCGTCAAGCCTTCGGTGACGGCCTGATCGGCTGCGTCCTGAAGGAAGGACCGGGTCGAAGCGGGCGCTTGCGCCCAGGCGGGCGAAACGGAGAGGCAAAGCACGAGGGCACACAGAATACGCATGGCGTCTTGCTAGGCGCGGTCGCGCTGGTGTGCAACCGGGACGATGCGGGGCCTGCGTCCCTGCAGTCACAAGCATTGACTTTCCCTGCCGTGGCGGTAGAAACCCCGCTTTCCGCGGAACAGGTGCGCCTGGGCCGGGGAATACATGACGGGTGATGCGAGCGCCGCCGTTGCAAACGCAATCTCAATCGTGAGGTTGCCGGTCCGCATCGACTACATAGAGAGACCAGAATGTCGAAGCGTCATTCTCAGAAGTACAAGATCGACCGCCGCATGGGTGAAAACCTGTGGGGCCGTCCGAAGTCCCCGGTGAACTCCCGCTCCTACGGCCCGGGCCAGCACGGTCAGCGCCGCAAGGGCAAGATGTCCGACTTCGGCCTGCAGCTGATGGCCAAGCAGAAGCTGAAGGGCTACTACGGCAACATCACCGAGAAGCAATTCCGCCGCATCTATGATGAAGCTTCCCGCCGCAAGGGCAACACGACCGAGAACCTGATCGGTCTGCTCGAGTGCCGTCTGGACGCCATCGTCTACCGCGCCAAATTCGTCCCGACCGTGTTCGCGGCCCGTCAGTTCGTGAACCACGGCCACGTCAAGGTGAACGGCACGAAGGTCAACATCCCGTCCTACCGCGTGAAGCCGGGCGACGTGATCGAAGTCCGCGACCGTTCGCGCTCGATGGCTCTGGTGCTGGAAGCCCTGGAAAGCCCGGAACGCGATATCCCGGACTATATCGACCTCGACCCGAAAGCCATGAAGGCCACCTTCGTGCGCATCCCGGAATTCTCTGAAGTGCCGTACCCGGTGCAGATGGAACCGAACCTCGTGGTCGAATTCTACTCCTCGTAATTTCTCGAGGACATTCGATTTCGAAAAGCCCGCTCCGGTCAGCCGGGGCGGGCTTTTTGCTGGGCGATTGCCAAGACCCGCAGCAGGCCTGCCTCGCTTGCGGGCAGATGCGGCACTGCAACTCGCGTCTCACGAGTCCATGGTTGCCCATTCCCTAACCGCCCGATTTTATGCCCGGACCCTGATCGGTTCTGGGGCTTTATCGAGCCGGTCAGGTGTTTGTAGTGGGGCTGTTCTAGGGGGCGAGTGTGAAAGCTGTTTGGGGTGCTTTCGCCTGTGCGGCACTGATGGTGTCCGCCTGTTCAACAACGGAAGATGTGGCTGCGCGTGAGGGGGCGCGTTCCGGAATGCTGGCGGCTTTGCCGCCGATGCCGGACATGCCATCGCTTCCAACGATCCGGATCTCCGACTTGCGCGTGCCAGGCACCAATCGCCAGGCCCCGGTCGTGGATCCGGATCTTGAATCCATCATCTACTGGCGTGTGATCGAGGATGACATCCTGATCGTCCATGCGGATACGAATGGCTGCACCCTGCGCTCGGACTTCCTGGTCCGGGTCGAGCAGTATCACGAGGACATCTACACCGTCAGTCTCGAGCGCGAGCATGATGATGTGTGCAGCGATGATGTGCCCTGGGGCGTTCAGCTCGGTTTCGGTTTCGAGGAATTGGGCGTGCCGACGGGCGGTCAGGTCGTGCTTCTCAACCCGGTCGATGACCGGCCCTGGGACTGGTACGAGGAACGCACCATCATGGCGTCGCGCCGCTAGCGGTCAGACGATCTTTTCCCAGTCCATCGACAGGCGGTTGGCGGCATTGATGATGCCGACCATGGAATAGGTCTGCGGGAAATTACCCCACAGCTCGCCCGTTGCCGTGTCGATATCTTCGGAGAGCAGGCCCAGCTGCGTGCGGTGAGCCAGCACGTCTTCAAACATGGCCCGCGCCTCGTCCAGCCGCCCGATCCGTGCCAGCGCGTCGATATGCCAGAAGGTGCAGGCCGTGAAGGCCGTCTTCGGTTTGCCGAAATCATCGGCGACCCGGTAGCGGTAGACATGATAGCCGTCGCGTAATTCCTCATCGATCCGGTCGACGGTCGCGACGTAGCGCGGATCCATGGGGTCGATGAAGCCGATCTCCGCCATCAGCAGGACTGACGCATCGAGCGCTTCGCCGCCGAAGGCGCCGGTGAAGGCCTGGCGCGCCTCGCTCCAGGCATCGCGCAACACCGTTTCGCGGATCTCGTCGGCGCGCTGCGTCCAGTAACCGGTCCGCTCGTCCAGTCCCAGACGGGCCGCGATCTTGGCCAGCCGGTCGCAGGCCGCCCAGCACATGATGGCGGAAGAGGTGTGGACATGGGCGCGTCCGCGATACTCCCAGATCCCGGCATCGGGCGTGTTGTAGACGGCATAGGCGCGCTCGCCGACCACTTCGAAATGTTCGAATTCGCGCTGACCGGCCTTGGTCTGCAGGCGCTCGTCGAAAAAGGCCTGGGCCGCCCCCAGGATGACATGGCCATAGACGTCATGCTGGATGTGTTCGGCGGCCTGGTTGCCGAAACGCACCGGCCCCATGCCCCGATAGCCGGGCAGGTCTTCGGCGATCGTCTCGGTCAGATCGTCTTCCAGCGCGATGCCATAGACCGGCTGGATATGTCCGCCCTTGGTCAGGGCGACCGTATTGCGCAGGAAGGCCATATAGGTTTCCAGCGTTCCCATGGCGGAGAGGCGGTTGAGCGCCGTGACCGTGAAATACGCGTCGCGCAGCCAGCAATAGCGATAGTCCCAATTGCGTTCGCTGTCGGCGTGTTCGGGAATGCTGGTGGTCAGCGCGGCGACAATCCCGCCGGTCTCTTCATAGACGCAGAGTTTCAGCGTGATCGCGGCCCGGATCACCGCGTCCTGCCATTCCGGCGGCGTCGCCAGGCGGCGGGTCCAGTCGGCCCAGTGCTCACAGGTGCGTTCCTGCCAGTCCAGCGCCATCGCGCCGACCGTATCGGACAGGCTTTCATCCGGGCCCAGCAGGAAGGCGAGCGTGTGGTCCAGGACGAATTCCCGCTGGTCCATGACATAGGAGAGCGGGGCGTCCGTGGTGATGCGGAAACCGGCCTCCTCGTCCAGGAAACTGACATGGGAGACCCCGCGCTGGGCCGGCATCTCGCACGCGCCCTTGCGGCAACTGGCCTGCAGCGTGATCCGGATGCGGGGCATGCCGCGCAGAGGCTGGATGCGCCGGACCATTGAGGCCGGCCGGAACATGCGGCCCTTGTCCATGAAACGCGGCGCGAAGTCCGTGATCAGCACCGCCGATCCGTCCTGCGCTTCCAGCTCGGTTTCCAGAACAGCGGTATTGCGGATATAGCGCTGACGCGCCCGGCACTGGCCAATCAGTTCGACCGAGAACTCGCCCGACCCTCCGACCAGCGTGTTGAAGACGGGCTCGCCATCGAGACGGGGCAGGCACAGCCAGCTCATCTCGCCGAGCTCGCCGATCAGCCCGGCGACGGTTCCATTGCCGACAATGCCCAGTTCCAGTGCACTCATCCCAGCGTGTCCTCCAGCCAGGTCCAGACTTGTTGCGGGTCGGCGAGCCGGTTGCCGGCCACAGTGTGGCCCGCCCCCACTTTCACGGCGCGCCCACCGCGGTCGATGGCTTCGCGCATGCCGTCCTCATC
>NZLV01000170.1 GCA_002694345.1 Maricaulis sp. | reverse complement strand
GTTAAGGTCACGACAAAGACTGTATCCCCACCGTCGCCCTTGGTCGCGGTCAGGGTCTGCCCATTGGCCGAAACCACATAGACAAGGTCCACACCGCCCGAACTCAGCCCGACGGGCGGACTGTCGCTGGTGAGGGTCACGGTCACATTGTCCTGCCCCGGATTCAGGTCGAGCGATCCGCTGACCTGGCGCAGGGCCGCATCAGGGTCGCTGCCATTGGCCAGATGCTGTTCTTCGATGCTTGTATCCTGCGGTGCCCCCAGAACCGGAATCGTATCGGTCACGGTGATCTGCTGAGTCGAAGAGCCCGGAGAGACGTCGCCATCCCCGTCGATAGTGGTGTAGCTGAAATCGTCCCGCAGTTCGGTGTCGTTTGTCGGCTTGACATGATCGGCACTTGCATCGGGGGTGTAGGACCATGTACCGCCGCTGGCGACGGTCAGCGAGCCGTATTGAGTGCTGACGGTTCGCGAGCCGCCATCGGGAACTTCTATCGTGTCAGGATCCCCGTTTGTATCTGTATAGGTGATTTCATACACCCGACCACCATCGGCGCCCAGCACATCGTTTTCCAGCAGATTGTCGCCGCCATTCGCAGAGCCGACTGCAGCGCCGCCTTCGACCACGGAGACCGGTGTATCCGGTGTCGGTGTCATTGGAGCATCATCTTCCACCCCGGCCACAAGGCGATCCACCCGAATGTCGCCGTCGCTTTCGACCGCTGCGATCTGGATCGTCTCGCGGATGATGTCATTGGCGGCGCTGTCGCTGTGATCCCCGGTATTTTCGGTCAGCGTGTAGCTGTAGCTGATCTCGCCGGTTGCCGCATCGTACCCGGTAATGCTGAGCATGCCATATTGCGTCGTCACATCGACCGGATTGGTCGCCGCATCCTGCAGCTCGACCAGCGTCACTGTCGTGCCGCCGCTCAGGGCGCCGCCCGAAACCGTGCCGCCGATCACGATCGAGGCAAGCGGCGATGCGCTTGTGCCCAGAACAAAGGTCGCGCTGGTGGTGTCGGTGCCTGTCCCCTCGGCGGTGCCTCCGGTCAGGCCGGATTCCTCAACGAGGATATCCTCGGGTTGCCCCGGGACCGTATCGGTGATCTCAAGTCCGGTCACTGTGCGACCGTCCGTGTCGGTGTTGCCATAGGCATCGACCGCGCTGGCGGACAGCACCGTTTCACCCGTGGCCAGCGGCCCGAGCAGGGGCACGCTCCAGGTGCCGTCGGGCTGGACCGTCGCGGAATATTGCGTGCCGTCCACGTCCAGCGTGACGCTTGCGCCCGATTCACCGGTTCCGGTGATCACCGGCGCGACGCCGTCCTCCACCAGGACCGGGTCGATTGTCACGGTCGTGACGGTGTCCTTCAGAATGCTGTCGGTCGTCGTCACGGTATTGCCGGCGGCGTCCTCGACAACGGCGGTCACGGTCAGGGTGCCGTCGTCCAGCCCGCTCAGATCGGCGGTCACGGAATAAGAACCATCCAGCTGCACCACGATGCTGCCCGCGGGAACGGTCACGCTCTTCGTGCCGTCAGAGACCGTCAGGCCGGTGATCTGGCCGCCGACCGCCGCCTGTCCGTCGATCGCAACCTGGGTCAGATCGTCCACCGAGGACAGCACGTTGTCGGGAAGCGTGGCACCGGCAGGGCTGGCATCGTCGGTAATGTCGACACTGGCGCTGTTGATCACCCAGTCCGCGGTTGCCGTCGCATTGGCGGTGCCGCTGCCATCGTCGACGGTGTAGGGCAGGATCAGTTCGGCTGGCGCATTGGGACCTGGCACGAAAGTCAGCGTGCCGTCCGCCGCCATCGAGACCGTTCCGCGGCCACCGCTGAGAGTGATGCTGCCGCCGGCGGTAATGGCCTGACCGTCCACCTCGGTCACGATCAGGGTGCCGGTTTCGCCGGCGTCGACGTCGCTGTCATTAGCCAGGACATCCAATACCGCATCGTCGCCCGCGACGACCAGCGTCGCGTCGTCCTGCGCATCCGGCCGGTCGTTGCTGCCGTTGATCGTAACGGTGACCGTCACGGTGTGAGAGGCGCCCAGCGCATCCTCGACCGTGACCTCGTAGTCCTGCGTCAGGACCGCGCCCGCAGGCAGCGTATCGAGATCGGCATCGTTCACCGTGAAGGTCCAGGTGACCTCTCCGGTGACAGGGTCGAGCCCGCCCGGTGTGAAGGTGCCCAGGTAGCCCCCGCCCTGCGGCGCGGCGGTGACCGTGTGGGTTTCCGTCGCGTCCAGGCCCGAGACCTGCAGCGTCCCGGTCTCGACGTGGTCCATCGTGTTTTCCTCAGGATCGCCGTCGGCTAGTTCCGTGATTGTCGCCGAAAGGTCCGACCCGGCCGAGATCTCGGGCACATCGTTGGTGCCGTTGATGGTGATCGTCACCACCTGCTCGTCGAAGCCGCCGTCGTTGTCAGTTACCCTTACGGTGATCTCTTCGGTCAGGGTGCCTCCGACGGGCAGCGCCTGCACATCGGGGTGGGCGTTGTCCAGCGCATAGCTCCACTGGCCGGTGCTGTCGACGGTCAGGGTGCCGTAATCGCCGGTGCTCCCTTCCACGGTCCAGACATGGGTGTTGCTGGTGTCGACGTCATCCTGCGACAGCTGGCCCGTCGCGGACAGAGTGACATCCTCGGTGACGGCGCCCGTGGCGACGCCCGTGATCACCGGATCGTCGTTTGTGCCGTTGATGGTGACAGTGATGGTGCTGGTCGTGGTCCCGTCGGCCGAGGTGACCTGCCAGCTTTCCGTGAAGCTCTCACCCAGGGCAAGGGACTGCACCTCGGACAGGGTATTGTCGACCTCATAGGCCCAGTTTCCGGCCGCGTCGACGATCAGGGTGCCCAGTGCGGCACCGCCATGGCTGGCGCCCCCGAAGGCCAGGCTGCCAGTGTCGAAGCGGTCCTCGCCAGCGTCCACATCCGTGATCGTAACCTGCCCGGAGGCCCTCAAAATGCCGGTGCCACCATCGGAATCCTCGGTGGCCTGCCCGGAGTCGTCGGTTACAACCGGCACGTCGTTCGTTCCAGTCACAGTCACCACGATGGTCTCGCTTGCGGTGCCGTCGAGGCTGTCGACCGTCAGTCGGTCAGTCACGATCTCACCATCGGTCAGGGCCTGCGTCGCCGCAAGGTCATTGTCCAGCGCATAGGTCCAAGCGCCGGTTGCGGCGTCGAAGCTGAAGCTGCCGTAGGTTCCCTGGAGATCGGCTGGTGTCTGGAAAACCGCCTCGCCGGTATCGATGTCATTGATGGTCAGTGTGCCGCCCGCGGTAGGGGTGCCCGCCGCAGAGTTCAATACGCCACCTGCCTCGATAACGGATCCGGTTGCGTCGCCGGTGATGGTAGCCGGATCGTTCTCCGGCGTGACGGTGATGTCCACGGTAATCGTGTCGCTGCCGCCCTGGCCGTCATCGACGGTCACGGTGAAGCTGTCGTCGCCATTGTAGTCCGTGTTCGGCGTGTATTCGTAGCTGCCGTCCGGGTTCACGGTGACGGTGCCGTTCGACGCCCCCCCCTCCAGCGTGAAGGTCAGGTCATCGCCGTCCACATCCGTCGCCGTGACGGTGCCGCTGACCGGCGTGTCCTCGGGCGTGGTCACAGCCGCGTCCTCACCCACCGGCGGGGTGTTGGGCGCGGGGGTGTTGGAATCCGGACCATCACTGCCCACAACAAGGGCTGCGCCGCCCGCCAGCGCGCCAAGACCCGTCAGAGCGGCAACCGGAAACGGCGGAACAAGGAGGGCGTCCTCGATCTCGGCGATATCGAAGCCGGTCCATTCCTCGCCGTATTGCGCCCACCAAGTGACGCCGTTTCCATCCTCGAAGACCAGATCGTTGCGGCCATCAGCATCCTGGACAAAGAAATCCGCGATGACCAGCCGGGTGCCATCCTTGAGAACGAGGATCAGATCACTGCCGTCCCGATCAAAGCGAAGCACCTGCTCGGGTCCGATGGCCAGCTGGACAACACTGGGCGCTTCCAGCGCGATCCGGGTGCCGTCAAAGACCTTGGAGGCACCATCCTGCGCTTTCGGGAAAATTGTCGCTTTCATGCTGCTCTCCAACTCTTAAAATTCTTGGCCGGCCTAGGAAAAACCCAGCCGACCAGAAGAAGCCTTTGCGTATATCACTTTGGTGCTGTCGTACATGATCGATCCGCAAATCGTCCAAATGTTGAACAGTTAATCCTTCGGACCTCAACTGGTAATTCTGCCAGTCACAGTTCAAGCGTGAGCGTCACGAGCTGGCCGCTGTCGACCTGCCTTGACGGGCGGATCGCTCTCAGCGGAAGGACTTTGCCCTGCGTGGCATGAAGTGCGCGCGGATGGCGACGACGGCCTTGGCGACCTTCGCGACAGCGGCGACATCAAGATTGGCACGCGGGTCAGCCATTTCTCTGATCGGTCCTATCAGGTCGCCCTCGGCGCCCTGCAATACCGGTTTCCAGAGCCTGGGCGCGAACTTCGTCCCGAGCAGGAAGCCACCTGCCCACAGGTAGGGCGCAGCCGCCGCACCGCCGTGCGCAACCAGCCGCGGGCGCCAGGTCCCGGGCGTGTCGCCCAGCCCCGAGGAGATCGT
>NZLV01000169.1 GCA_002694345.1 Maricaulis sp. | reverse complement strand
TCGCCATCCCCGGCCATCATATAGGCGACGAAACCGGCACGATTATAGGCGGACAGCTCCGCGAAACGGGTGGTGAGGCGGTTGGTCATTGCTCGGTCTCACAAGGATAGAGATGCAGGGTCACACCGATGGCATCGAGATAGCCAGTATCCCGTTCAAGCCGTCGATAGCAGATGCCCGCATCAGTTCGGGTTGTCAGCTCGAAGGCAATTGGGACTTGTATCGAACCGGCGCCGTTGTTCCCGGGCCCGACCTGACGCCACTCAACAGGTATCCATCCGTTAGCCTCAAGCAATACATCGAACCTGGGTGCGTTTTGCCAGTGCGGAGCATAAAGTGCCTGACCGACGGTGCCTGAATAGTCCCAGTGCGAACCATTGCCGTGGGGGCACCCGTTTCCAGCTGGTTCGCCGCAATGGACGAAAAGGGGCTCTTCAGGCGTCACGCTACTCTGCCAGGAATACGGGGCGGGCAGTTCGAACCCCAATGCGAGCTCAAACTGGGAAGGGTTGTCTTCGAAAACCAGCAAGCCTGCGATCAGGATCCCGATCACAACTCCACCCCCAGCATGCGGGCAATTTGCGGCACGTCCTTGTCGCCGCGGCCGCACATATTCATCAGGATGATGCCGTTTTCGCCCAACTCCTTGGCCAGGTCGCGGACGCGGGCGAGGGCGTGGCTGGGCTCCAGGGCGGGGATGATGCCTTCCAGCTTGGTGCAGAGCTGGAACATTTCCATCGCTTCCTCATCCGTCGCGGAGACGTATTCGGCGCGCTTGGCGTCGTGCAGGAAGGCGTGTTCCGGGCCGATGCCGGGATAGTCCAGACCGGCGGAGATGGAGTGGGCGTCGATGATCTGCCCGTCATCATCCTGCAGGAGATAGGTCTTGTTGCCGTGCAGAATGCCCGGCTTTCCACCCTTCAGAGACGCCGCGTGTTCGCCGGTTTCGATGCCGTGGCCGGCGGCCTCGACGCCGATCAGGCGCACTTCCTCATCCTCGATGAAGGGGTGGAAGAGGCCCATCGCATTGGAGCCGCCGCCGATACAGGCGACGCAGGCATCGGGCAGGCGGCCCAGGCGTTCCTTCATCTGGGCGCGGGCTTCGCGGCCGATGATGGACTGGAAATCGCGGACCATGGCCGGATAGGGGTGCGGGCCGGCGACCGTGCCGATGACGTAGAAGGTGTCCTTCACATTCGTCACCCAGTCGCGCAGGGCCTCATTCATGGCGTCCTTCAGCGTGCCCGTGCCGGAAGTGACGGGAACGACTTCCGCGCCCAGCAATTTCATGCGGAACACGTTGGGCGCCTGGCGTTCCACATCGGTGGCGCCCATGAAGACGGTGCAGGGAATGCCGAAGCGGGCGGCCACTGTGGCCGTCGCCACACCGTGCTGGCCGGCGCCGGTCTCGGCGATGATCCGGGTCTTGCCCATGCGCTTGGCCAGCAGGACCTGGCCGAGGCAGTTATTGATCTTGTGGCTGCCCGTATGGTTCAGCTCGTCGCGCTTGAACCAGACCTGGGCGCCGCCGAATTCCTCGGTCAGGCGTTCGGCGAAATAGATCGGGCTGGGCTTGCCGACATAATCCTTCAGGAAGAGATCCATCTGGGCCTTGAACTCCGGATCCTTCTTGGCCGCCTCATAGGCTTCCTCGAGTTCCAGGATGTTCGGCATCAATGTTTCGGCGACGAAACGACCGCCATAATCGCCAAACCGGCCGCGCGCATCCGGCCAGGCCGAGAGCGCATTCGGGCGTGTATCGGCGGACACGGTTTCGCTCATGGCACTCTCCTTTTGACGGCCTTGCGGATGGCTAGGCTTGCGTGGGTACCGCCAGCGCAGAGGCGAAGGCGGCGATCTTCGCGGCATCCTTCACACCGGGCGCGGATTCGATGCCGGACGAGACATCCACCGCCTGTGCCCCGGCTAGGGATACGGCGGCAGCGACATTGGTGGCATCAAGCCCCCCGGACAAGAGCCAGGGCACGGAAATCTGCAGCGATTTCAGCAGTGCATAATCATAGCCCACACCATGTCCGCCGGGCCGTTCCGCGCCTTTGGGCGGTTTGGCGTCGAACAGCAGCATGTCGGCAATCCGGTCATAGGCCGCTGCGGCGTCCAGATCACTGGCGTCAGCGACCGGCAAGGCCTTGATAACACCGCGCTTTGCATAGGCCCGGGCCTGCACCACACGCTGCGGGCTTTCCGAGCCGTGCAGCTGGATCCAGTCCGGATGCATGGCATCGCGGATGCGGGCCAGCAGATCATCATCGGGATTCACGGTCACAGCGACGGTCTGGCTGTTTTTCGCCAGATGCGCCAATTCCCCGGCGAGCGAGGGCGAGACATGTCGCGGGCTCTTTTCGAAAATGACAAAGCCGGTGAAGGCGGCGCCCGCCGCTTCAGCCGCCGCAACATCCCGTCCGGTCTTCAATCCGCAGAACTTGATCTGGGTCATACCCAGACCGTTAGCGGTTTATGGGAGGAAGGGAAAGCGCGGGACGCGTCCGCTAGAACCCGCCATGGCTGACGACACCGGCGAGGGCCGGGTGGCGGTAGGCGTTGGCGGCGTAGGCGGTGAGACCGGAATCGGCCTCCCGGTCCTGCAGTTCCGCGATCTGCTGGGTCAGTGAGGGCTGGAGCTTCTCCCCGGTCGCCCCGGTCTCGCCCTCATCGCTGTCCTGTTCCGCCCGATTGAGCTCGGCCCGCGCCTGGGCGGCCTTGGCATCGGCCATGGCGGCGACCTTGCGGTCCTGACCGGAGGGTTCGGCGGGAGCGAGGGCGGCCGCCTTGACCTGTTCCATCTTCTCGATGGTGGCTTCCGGATCGCCGCGGACTTCGCTGGCATCGATGGGAACTTCGCCACCGACGGCGTAGGAACGGCCGTCCGGTCCCCGCTCGAACGTGTAGCTGGCCGCGCCGGCATGCTGTCCGCCCGCGGCCTGGTGGGCACGCTCATGCGCCCGCACTTCACGGTCACGGGCCTTCAGGGCGTCGATGCGGCGCTGGTCCTCATCGGGCGGGCCGGCGGTCCGCCGTGACTTGGTGTCAAAGGCCGGAGATTTCTCGCTGTCACGGCCCGCCTCGTGCGGGCCATGGGAGGCGTGCACCGGCGCGGACGGCTGATAGGCCGACCAGCCGCCATAGGCGGATTGGGCTGCGAGAGAAGAGGCGGACACATCAGTCATGACGCCATTATCGGCGGTCACATCCTAATGCAGGCTCTACCTGATTGGTAAAATGCGAGGGAAGTCCGACAGGTCAGCCGGTCAGTTCGGGAACGCTGGCGCGGGATTCGTCCACACGCTCGCGCAATTCCTTGCCGGTCTTGAAGAAGGGCACATGCTTCTCCTTGACGGCCACGCTCTCGCCGGTGCGCGGATTGCGACCGACACGGGCCGGGCGGCAACGGACTGAAAAGGCGCCAAAACCACGCAGTTCGACCCGGTCGCCATCGGCCAGGGCATCGGTGATGCCGTCCAGGATGGTATTGACCACGCGCTCCACGTCACGGTGGTAAAGATGCGGATTTGCTTCCGCGAGCTTGTCGATCAACTCAGATTTGATCATCGCTAAACCTCCGCGCCTGAACGTCTAATCCTTGCGTCTGCTGATGCAGGCGTCAATGCATACGGACAAAAAAATCGGCCGGAGCGTGAACTCCGGCCGATTCTTCGTTTCCGAGGCGTTGAGGATTAGTCCTCGTCGCCTTCCTTCTCGCGCAGGGCGGCACCCAGGATATCACCCAGGGACGCACCGGCGTCGGAGGAACCGTACTGCTCGACGGCTTCACGCTCTTCGGAGATCTCCAGGGCCTTGATGGACAGGGAGATACGGCGCGAGGCCTTGTCGATGTTGGTGATGCGGGCATCGACCTTGTCACCGACGGCGAAGCGTTCCGGACGCTGTTCCGCACGGTCGCGGGACAGGTCGGACTTGCGGATGAAGGACTTCACGCCGCCTTCATCGCCGAAGGACACTTCGATACCGCCCGAGGTGATCTCGGTGACGGTGCAGGTGACGGTGTCGCCACGGCTGACGCCGGAGCTGTCCATCGGATCGCCGCCGAGCTGCTTGATGCCGAGGGAGACGCGCTCCTTCTCGACGTCAACGTCCAGCACCTTGGCTTCCACGACGTCGCCCTTCTTGAAGGCTTCGATGGCTTGCTCGCCCGACTGCTCCCAGGAGATGTCGGAGAGGTGCACCATGCCGTCGATGTCGCCGTCCAGGCCAACGAACAGACCGAATTCGGTGATGTTCTTGATTTCGCCCTTGATGGCGGAACCGGACGGGTGCGTTTCGGCGAACACTTCCCACGGATTGCGCTGGGTTTGCTTCACGCCCAGGGAGATGCGGCGCTTGTCGGCGTCGACATCGAGGACCATGACCTGCACTTCTTGCGAGGTGGACAGGATCTTGCCCGGGTGGACGTTCTTCTTGGTCCAGGACATTTCGGAGACGTGGACCAGGCCTTCAACGCCTTCTTCCAGCTCAACGAAGGCACCGTATTCGGCGATGTTCGTGACACGGCCTTCGAAGGTGGCGCCAACCGGATACTTGGCGGCAACGCCTTCCCACGGATCCGACATCAGCTGCTTCATGCCGAGCGAGATACGCTGGGTTTCCTTGTTGATCTTGATGATCTGGACTTTGACCGTCTGGCCAACTTCCACCACTTCCGACGGGTGGCCAACGCGGCTCCAGGACATGTCGGTGACGTGCAGCAGGCCGTCAATGCCGCCCAGGTCAACGAACGCACCGTAATCGGTGATGTTCTTGACGACGCCTTCGCGGGCTTCGCCCTCGGCCAGCTGGCCAACGAGCTCGGCGCGCTGTTCGGCACGGCTTTCTTCCAGAACGGCGCGGCGGGACACCACGATATTGCCGCGCGGACGGTCCATTTTCAGGATCGCGAACGGCTGTTCCTGATTCATCAGCGGACCCACATCGCGCACCGGACGGATGTCGACCTGGGAGCCCGGCAGGAAGGCCGAGGCGCCGCCCAGATCCACCGTGAAGCCGCCCTTGACGCGGCCGACGATGGCGCCGTTGACCGGCTCTTTCTTCTCGAAGGATTTCTCGAGGCGATCCCAGCTTTCCTCGCGGCGGGCTTTGTCGCGCGACAGGATGGCATCACCGAGCGCGTTTTCGATGCGCTCCAGGTAAACTTCGACTTCGTCACCCGCCTTGGGGGCTTCCGAGCCCGGGCCCGTGAATTCGCGCATCGGGATGCGGCCTTCGGTCTTGAGGCCAACATCAACGACCACGACATCATTTTCGATCGAGGTCACGGTGCCTTTGACGACTTGGCCTTCGGCCAGATCACGACCCGCCAGGCTCGCTTCGAGCATTGCGGCGAAATCATCGGTCGTCGGGGTGAGAGATTCTGTAGACATGTTAAAGGGTTGCTCCGAGGCGGCGAACGCTGTTTCAAACGTTGCGGCGATCACCGCTTGGCCGAAATCGGCCGGTTGGACATTGTACAAATGGGCGAGTGACAAGGTCGCTGCATCGCTCGATGCCGCGAAATCCCGTCCCACACACCCGGCTTTTTGCTGCCCTAACGTTTAAAGCGTCACGAGTTTTGGCGCTTTTCCACAATGCGGATCGCTTGGGCAACGGCGGCGTCTATACTCAAGGATGACGTATCAAGCAAGGTCGCGTCCTCCGCAGCCCGCATGGGCGCATCGGCCCGGCCGGCATCGCGGCGGTCCCGTTCCAGGGTCTGGGCGAGCATCTCGTCAAAGGTGAGCATCTCGCCGCGGGCGCGCAATTCCTCCCAGCGCCGCCGGGCGCGGGTCTCGGCATCGGCCGTGACGAAGAGTTTCACCTCGGCATCGGGGCAGATCACGGTGCCGATGTCCCGCCCGTCCAGGATGGCGCCACCGGGCTGGGTGGCGAAGGCGCGCTGCAGCTCGAACAGGGCGTCACGGACTTGCGGGATGGAGGCGACCTTGGAGGCCATGGCACCGGCTTCTGCCGTGCGGATGCGGTCGCCATCGATCCGGTTGATGTTCAGATTGCGGGCCAGCTTGGCGCAGGCCTCGGCATCGGCGGGATTGGTTCCCGTATCCATCACGGCCAGACCGGTCGCCCGGTAGAGCGTGCCGGTATCCAGATGGGGCAGGCCGAAGCGCGCTGCGAGGGCGCGCGCGATCGTGCCCTTGCCGGATGCCAGCGGTCCGTCGACGGCGATGATCATCTCACACCGGCTCCAGAACGGCGCCCAGGGCGGCCATGTGGTCGAAGAAATCGGGATAGCTGGTCGCGATCATGGCGACATCATCCACGGAGGCCCCCGCGCGCGAGGCCAGGCCCAGAACGAGACCGCTCATGGCCAGACGGTGATCATGATGGGTGGCGGTGCGTCCCCCGCCCTCAATGCCTCTCAGGCCGGCGCCATGGACGGTGAGGCTATCCTCGCCGGTCTCGACACTCACGCCACTGGCCGCCAGCAGGGCGGCGGTGCCGGCCAGGCGGTCGCTTTCCTTGGCGCGCAATTCTTCCAGGCCCGGCATGAAGGTCGTGCCTTCGGCGAAGGCGGCCGCAACGGCCAGGATCGGGTATTCGTCAATCATGGCGGGCGCGCGCTCGGCCGGGACTTCGATCCCCTTGAGCGTCGAAGTGCGCGCCGTGATCGTCATGGTCTTCTCGCCCGCCATGTCCGGACCCGGCTGAAGGGTCAGGTCGGCGCCCATTTCCTGCAGTGTCGTGAACAGGCCGGTGCGGGCCGGATTGTCCATCACACCGGTCAGGGTGACGTCGCTGTCGGGAATGATCAGGGCTGCCACCAGGGCGAAAGCCGAGGACGACGGGTCGCCCGGAACATCGACCGGGCAGGCGGTCAGGGTTTGTGGGCCGGCGAGGCGGATGGTGCAGGCCGGACCATCACGGGTGACGTCGATGTCCGCGCCGAAGGATTTCAGCATGGTCTCGGTGTGATCGCGGGTGATCTGGGGCTCATGCACACAGGTTTCGCCCTCGGCACCCAGACCGGCCAGCAGGATGGCGGACTTGACCTGGGCGGAGGCGATGGGCGGCGTGTAGCTCAGCCCGGTCAGGCGGGAGGGTTCCAGATGGGCCGGCAGGCGGCCATCACTTGTCGTGAAGCGGGCGCCCATCTCGCCAAGCGGATCGGTGACGCGGCGCATCGGACGGGAGGACAGGCTGGCATCGCCGACAAAATCCGCTCCGACCCCAGCGCCGGCCACCACACCCATCACCAGGCGCACCCCGGTCCCGGCATTGCCGAAATCGAGCGGAGCCGAGGGCGTGGTCAGGGCGCCGGCGCAGCCGGTCACGCGCCATTCGCCCGGTCCGGTGCGTTCCACCCCAGCACCAAGCGCCGCCATCGCCTTGCCGGTATTGAGCACGTCCTCGCTCTCCAGCAGGCCGGTAATGCGGGTCTCGCCCCGGGCCAGTGCGCCGAAGATGAAGGAACGATGGGAAACGGATTTGTCGCCCGGCGCAGCCAGACGGCCGGACAGGCCCTGGGCCGGACGGGCCAGCATCGGGCCGCGCGGACCGGAAGAAGTTTCGCTCATGAACGGAAAAGCAAGGTTTGAGGTGACATGACGGCGATCAGGTTTTGACAGAGCGCGGTGATCGTGGCAACGGGTCCCGCCGAAATTCGAAAAATGGTTGTGAAGGGAAGTCATGGCCAAGCCTGAACTGGGAACGAAGCGCGCCTGCCCGAGCTGCGGTGCGAAATTCTACGATCTGGGCCGGCGCCCTGCGCGCTGCCCGAAATGCGAAACCGAGTTTGATCCGGAACTCGAGGATCCGCGCCTGAAAGCGAAGGCGGTGGAGCCCGAGGAAGAGGATGCTCCGAAGAAACAACCGGATACGTCCGATGATGACGGCTATGGCGACGAGGACGACGATACGCCGGAAGTCGACGCCGAAGCCGATCGCATCCCGGATGACGACGATGATGACGACGACGAGAATTCCTCGGGTCTGAGCGATGATCTGCCGGACGGTTTCGAGGAAGAGGATGTCGACGATGATTCGGATGATGACGACGACACCTCGGTTCTGCTCGATGATGAAGAAGACGATGATTTCGGCGACTTCAATATCGAGAAGGACGAGGACCTCTAGGGCAGCTGCAGACCGCTGCACAAAGCGCGCAAAAGAGGCTTGATCCCGGCAAATTCCGGGACTAGTTTCCGCGCTCCTCGCCGGGACCCAAGCCGGCGGCACAAGTTTCGGGGCCATAGCTCAGTTGGGAGAGCGCTTGAATGGCATTCAAGAGGTCGGCGGTTCGATTCCGCCTGGCTCCACCAAGTCAAACCCCCGCCGGTTCCGGCGGGGTTTTTTCTTATGCGAATTGTGCCAGCAGAGCCTCGGTCCGGCTGCGGGCCTGGGCCAGGGTCTCCGGCGGCAGGCTGGCATCAAGGGTTTCCAGACTGTCGAGGGCGTCTTCCTCCCCGAAAGCGGCGGCTACGCCATACCAGGCGCGGGCCTCGACCGGGTCCGCCTCGCCGGCGACCCCGTCCAGCAGGGCGTCGGCCAGGGCGAGCATGGCCAGGGTGTCACCGCCTTCACTGCCCTGTCGCCAATGATCGAGGGCGGTTTCCGGATCGGTCTCCTGTCCCAGGCCTTCCATGGCGGCAATGCCGAGCAGGTAGTGGGCATTGATCAGGCCGGGATCGAGGGCGAGCGCCGTGCTGGCCAGTTCCACGGCCCGGGACAGTTCTGCGGCGTCCTCGGAGCCGAAGAAAAGGGCGTCGGCCTGGGTGAGGCGGGCGAGGGCACCGCATTCGGGATCGTCGGCCAGCGCGTCGAGCAGAGCGAAGGCCTCGGCGTCCTCGCCCGCATAATCATAGAGCAGCAGTTCGGCGAGGGCGTATCCGGCGGCCGCATCTTCCGCCTGCCAGGCCAGCTCGAAAAAGGCGCGGGCGCGGTCCGGGTCGGCCTCTGTGCCGATCCCGTCCAGATAGATCTGCCCCAACACATAATTGGCATAGGCCAGATCGGCATCCGCCGCCTGGGTCAGCCAGTAGCGGCCGGTGTCATAGTCCGGCGTGCCGGTCTCGGGAAAGGTGAGTTCGTAGCCGTAGTCGAAGGCCGCTTCGGGATTTCCCGCTTCGGCGGCGCTGCGCAGGCTGGTGATGTCGGATTGCGCCTGCAGGCTTCCGGCGCCGAGAGCCAGGCTGAGGGCGCACAGGGTTACACGCAACATGTCAGGGTCTCCCGTGAGCGTTTCATGACGGGAGAAGAGCAGGCAGCGGCTGAACGCGGCATGTACGCCGCATTCAGCTCTGCTGTGCTGAGACAGTCTGCTGTGGGATCAGGCCGCGTCGCTGGCAGGTTCGCCGGCCAGCACGGCATGAACCGCATCGGCATCGGGAGCCGCACGCAGGCGCTGGCGGACATCTTCCCGGCGCAGCAGGCGCGAAACGCGAGCCAGTGCCTTGAGATGTTCCGCCCCGGCATCCTCGGGCGCGATCAGCATGAAGATCAGGTCCGCAGGACGGCCGTCAATCGATTCGAAATCCACCGGCGAGCGCAGGCGGGCAAAGACACCCACCACCTCGTCGACCCCGGGCAAACGGGCATGGGGAATGGCAACACCCTGGCCGACACCGGTCGAGCCCAGGCGTTCGCGCTGAAGCACGGCATCAAAGATGTCGCGGGGCGCCAGGCCGGTCAGGTCTGCCGCGATGTCAGACATCGCCTGCAGGGCCTGCTTCCGGCTGGATGCGCCCAGATCAACGGCCACACCCCCATTGGGGATCAAATCAGCTAACGCCATTGTACGACTTCTCGTGTTCCTAGGCCGACTTCGCAGTGTCCGCCCGGCCAGGATCCAGCCAGCCGATATGGCCGTCCGGGCGCCGGTAGACGATGTTGAGACCACCGTTCGCCGCATTGCGGAACATCAGGAAGGGCGAGTCTGCCGCATCCAGTTCCAGCGAAGCCATGCCGACCGTCAGGGTCCGCACTTCGCCGGTTCGTTCTGCAATCACGATCGGCTCGGGAGCACCGTCAGCCGGTGCGTCCATCTCGTCATCATAATCATCATCAAGGCCATTATCGGGCGAGCCCTGAAGCACGAAAATCGGCATGGACTCGGCCGGGAGTTCGGCCTTGTTGGTGTTGTGGTGGTTCTTCAGTTTCCGCTTGTAGCGGCGGAGGCGCTTCTCAAGGCGCTCCATGGTATCGACCGCTGCCTTGTAGGCATCCTCGGCAGAGCCGTGGGCCTGCAGCATGGCACCCGAAGGCAGGTGCAGCGAACAATCGACGCGAAAGCCGACGCCTTCGCGAGAGATCGAGACATAAGCCTCGCCCTGACGATTGAAGTATTTGGTCACCCCGTCTTCGACGCGTCCGAGAATCTGTTCCCGCAGCGCGTCACTGACGTCGATGCCCTTGTTGACCACCTGTATTTGCATGCGCTCCTTCCCGCCGGCCATACACCGGCACGTGAGGCGTTGACGTGTGGTTGCCGCCCCGATCCGGAAAAGCGGGCGGAACCTAGTCGCGGGTCACGGTTGGAGTCAATTGCAAGCTGGCTCCGAAAACCGTCGCACCGCGACGGCGGCGGACCGGATCCGCCGAGGCGCCATCAGCAAGCTTTCCCTAGCCAGCGCGTTTCAGAATTCGACGACGCTGGACCGAGGAAGGGATGTTGAGCGCCTCCCGGTATTTGGCCACAGTCCGGCGGGCAATTTCAATCCCTTCATCCCGCAAATGCTCAACCAATTTGTCATCGGAGAGCACATCGTCCGCCGACTCCTGGCCAATCATGGTCTTGATCCGGTAGCGGACGGCTTCTGCGGAATGGGATTCGCCGCCGCCGGCTGACGGGATGGCGGAGGTGAAGAAGTATTTCAGCTCGAACATGCCGCGCGGCGTGGCGACATACTTGTTGGAGGTGACACGGCTGACCGTCGACTCGTGCATGCCGATCGCATCGGCCACGGTCTTCAGGTTGAGCGGGCGCAGATAGGCCACGCCATGGGCCAGGAACATGTCCTGCTGGCGGACGATCTCGCTGGCCACTTTCAGGATTGTGCGGGCGCGCTGGTCGAGGCTCTTCACCAGCCAGGAGGCGTTCTGGGAACACTCCGTGATGAAGGTCTTGTCGCTCTCGGAGCGGGCCACGGCCACGATTTCATTAAAATAAGTGTTGTTCACCAGCACGCG
>NZLV01000168.1 GCA_002694345.1 Maricaulis sp. | reverse complement strand
CGATCAGGCTGGATTCAAGCGTGACGGTATTGCTGTGGGATGAAGTCATTTCGTTCGCCTTTTTGACTGTGGATTGAACACACAACGCACTGCGAACTACGCACCTGAACGATGTCAGGCACCAAGACACTACTCTAACTTGTTTTGCTGGACAATTACCCTGACCGGAGAGGGCGCGTGTTCAAGGATAGGCCTTGATGCCCCGGCGCGCGCGGGCTTGCCGGGGCACCCAACAGGCTCAAACTGTGGCGGGCTGTTCTGTCCGGAATCGGGTGTGCGGCGCTAAAAGAAGCCACAGACACGTTCCCAACTCACCCAAGGAAGACGGTGCGCCCACGATGGTTGCGATGAGGGATCCGCTGAATCCGGACCAGAAGATCGGCACCACGAATTCGATCAGGTATGCCAGACCGCCCAGACCCAGCAGGATGGTCAGGGGCCAGGGGACCAGACGCGCCCGACCGGCCAGTATCGCCAGCGGGATCAGCCACAGGCCCCAGAAGATGGAGGAAAGGCCGATCAGGGCGCGATAGCGATCCAGCTGTTCCGAGACGGATTGAGCCAGAAGATCAGGCGAAAGGACCGGGGTCGCCGAAAGAATGTCGAGAATGGCAAGCTTTTCCGTGATTGCCATGAAGCTGATCGGAATGCTGACGGCAGTAAACAACACCATCAGGCGCGCCAGCGTAGCCCCATACGGTTGAAGGACCCGGTAGAGGATGACGGGCAGGCACAGATAGAGGACATAGCTGAGCAAGCCGACGCAGGCCCCGGCTGCAAACAGGATTTGGTGGCTGCGGATGGCCTCGAGCGCTTCCAGCGGTTCTCGCCCGACCACGGTCAGGGACGGGACATAGACGAGATTGAAAATGCCGGTCAGGACCAGCAGCAAATAGACCAGCCCAGCCAGTCTGGGGTCGGAAATGCGAAATGTCATGAGCGCCTCGGTGTTTGTGTCGGTCATGCCCCCTAGGGCTGGACCAAACAAACACACCCGGCGATCCCGGTCTTGCCGAATGGCAAATCGGCCGGTTTTTTTCGCCGGGCATGAGCCGCTGCAGTCGGGTCTGTGGCCTAGCAGGCCACCACATTCACCGCGAGACCACCCTGGCTGGTCTCCTTGTACTTCTCCTGCATGTCCTGGCCGGTCTGGCGCATCGTCTCGATCACCTGATCCAGCGAAACCTTCATGTCGGCAGATGTGGCCCGCAGGGCCAGACGCGCAGCATCGATTGCCTTGATCGCACCGATGGCATTGCGCTCGATACAGGGGATTTGGACCAGTCCGCCGACCGGATCACAAGTCAGGCCCAGATTGTGTTCCATGCCGATCTCGGCCGCATCCTCGATCTGGTGATTATTGGCTCCCATGGCAGCCGCCAACGCAGCCGCAGCCATGGAACAGGCTACGCCCACTTCGCCCTGGCATCCCGCTTCTGCGCCGGAGATTGACGCGTTCTTCTTGTAGAGCGAGCCAATCGCGGCAGCGGTCAGGAAGAAGCGCTGCAGGGCTTCCTCATCATCGGGATCGCGGTGGTATTTGTCGAAATACCGGGCTACGGCGGGGATGATACCGGCCGCGCCATTGGTCGGCGCCGTCACGACCCGTCCGCCGGCCGCATTCTCCTCATTGACCGCCATGGCCCACAGATTGATCCAGTCCATCGGGGCGAGGGGATCCTTGGCCGGATCCACCGGGTTTTCCTTGAGGTCGCGATAGAGCTTGGGCGCGCGGCGTTTTACGTTCAGGCCACCCGGCAGGACCCCGTCCTGGGTCAGGCCGCGATCGATGCAATCCTCCATCGCGCGCCACAGCCCCTCAATCCCGGCGCGGATCGTGTCCTCGGGCAGGAAGGTGCGCTCATTGGCCAGCATGATCCGGTGGATGGAGAGGCCTTCACGTTCCCCAATATCCAGCAATTCGGCAGCCGAGTTGAAGGGGAAGGGTTCGCCTTCCTTCACATCCGCAGCGGAATTCTTGCCTGCCTCGGTCTCATCGATGACGAAACCGCCGCCGATTGAGTACCAGATCTCCTCGCGCACGATCTCCTCGCCCTCACCATAAGCGATGAATTTCACCGCATTGGAGTGGAAGGGCAGTCGGACATCGCCGCGAAAATCGAGATCGCGGCGTTCCTCGAATCCGATTTCCTCGCCATTGGCGAGTTTGAGGGTCCTCTCCGTGCGGATGCGCTCAAGGCGTTTTGGAATGGTGTCCGGATTGATACGGGCCGGATCATTACCTTCCAGGCCCAGCAGCACGGCGGTATCCGTGCCATGGCCCAGACCGGTCAGGGCCAGGGAACCATAGAGTTCGGTCTCCAGACGCTGGATCCGGGAACCGCCGGCATCGGCAATCGCACGCTCCACGAAGATCTTCGCCGCCTTCATCGGTCCCACTGTGTGGGAGCTGGACGGACCGACACCGATCTTGAACAGGTCGAAGACACCGAAATGCATGGAAATTTCCCGTTGGCTGATGCGCCGAACCTAGACGGGTCGAGCCCGAATGAGAATGCTGTTCCGTGTGGCCTTTCGCGGGTTTCGCCAGTGCATCAATACCGCAAAAAGGATCAGGTCACCGCCGCGCGCACGCTGTAACGCGCTTCGCGCCATGCTCCGCTTTCCATGATCTCCTGCAGGATTTCCGCCGCCCGCCAGACATCCTCATAGGACGTGTAGAGCGGGGTGAAGCCGAAGCGCAGAATGTCCGGATCGCGGAAATCCCCGATCACCCCGCGATCGATCAGCGCCTGCATGATCGGGTAGCCGTTTTCATGGTGGAAGGAGACCTGGCTGCCGCGGATCTTCGGATCCCGCGGACTGGCCAATTTGAACCCGTGCCCCGCCAGACGCGCTTCGACCTGCTCGATGAAAAGCTCCGTCAGGGCGACTGACTTCTTGCGAACCTCGGTCATATCCGCCTCTGCCGCGATCTCCAGACCGCATTCCAGCGCCGACATTCCCAGAATGGACGGGGAAGAGCATTTGAACCGGTCGATACCGGGCGCAGGCACATACTGATCGGAGAAGTCGAACGGCCGGGCATGACCCAGCCAGCCGGACAGGACCGGCATCACGTCTTCCTGGTGCCGCTCCGCGACAAAGATGAAGGCCGGAGCCCCCGGACCGCCATTGAGATATTTATAGCCACAGCCCACCGCCATGTCCGCATTGCAAGCGTTCAGATCGATGGGGAGGGCGCCGGCAGAATGGCACAAATCCCAGATCACGAGGATGCCCTTTGCCTGTGCCGCCCGCGTGATGGCCTGCATGTCGTGCAGATAACCCGTTTTGTAGTGGGCCTGGGTGATCAGCAATGCAGCCACATCATCATTGAAGTGCGCTTCCAGCTCATCTGTGGGCACCATTTGATGCCGGATTGATGCTGCACTGTTCGCGCTGAGACCCTGCATCATGTAGACATTGGTCGGAAAATTGCCGGTTTCCGACAGAATGACCGATCGGTCCGGATTGAGTTGAACGGCCGCGCTCAACGTCTTGAAAATATTGATAGAGGTGGAGTCGGCGACAACGACTTCCTCGGGCTTTGCGCCGATCAGACCGGCAATCATCCCCCCCAGGCGGCGCGGCAATCCGATCCAGTCATGCCGGTTCCAGGACGTGATAAGGTGCTGACCCCATTGGGTTTCCACCACATCCTTCATTCGTGCCGGGGCCGATTTGGGCATCACGCCCAGTGAATTTCCGTCCAGATAGATCATTCCGTCCGGCAGTTCGAACCGGTTCCGGAAATCTGCCAGCAGATCAGCCGCATCAAGCTGCTGGATTGTTTCAAGGTTTTTCATGTCGGGGCCTGCCGGGTCTACAGCGTGGTTCGCACGGTCCAGATTTCCGGGAAGAAGCGCAGATCCAGCGCCTTCACCAGATAGGACACACCGGAAGTCCCGCCGGTGCCACGACGGAATCCGATAATGCGTTCAACGGTTTTCATGTGGTTGAAGCGCCATTGCTGGAATTTGTGTTCCAGGTCGACCAGCTTCTCGCCCAGCTCATAGGCTTCCCAATGGGTTTCGCTATCCCGGTAGATGTCCCGCCAGATATCCTCGACTGCCTGTGAGGGTGTGTAGGGTTTCGTCCAGTCCCGTTCCACGACGTCAGGCGGAATGTTGTAGTCCTTGCGCGCCAGCAGACGCAGGGTTTCATCCCAAAGGCTCGGTAATTCCAATGCCCGCGTCACCATCTGGTGGGCTGGGGGATTGTCGGCATGAACCCGGGCGAGGGCGGCGTTCTTATTCCCCAGACGGTATTCCAGCGTACGATACTGGAAGGATTGGAAACCGGAGCTTTGACCCAGCGCGTCCCGAAAGGCGAGATAATCGGCGGGCGTCATCGTCGCCAGAACGTCCCAGGCCTGGATCAGCTGTTCCTGGGTTCGGGAGACCCGGGAGAACATCTTCAGCGCTGGGCCGATCTCGTCTGCTTGCAGATGGGCGATCCCGCCCTCGACTTCATGGATGAGGAGTTTCATCCACAACTCGCCGACCTGGTGGATGATGATGAAGAGCATCTCGTCATGCTCCTCGGTCAGGCATTTCTGGGCTGTCAGAAGTCGGTCGAGACCCAGATAGCCGCCATAGGACATGGCGTCCTTGAAGTCCCAATGGATGTCCTCGTCGGAGACATCGACACTGGATTTGAACTGATCGCTCATGATCGCTCCCTGCCGGCCAGGCTCGAACCCGGCTCTTTGAGATTCGCTCTGTTACTTCGAGGTGTACCCCGGCTGCGTTGGAACCGCGAGCCGTGCTTGAAGCCCGCCACGGCAGTGCCTAGCGTCGCAGGCGATCAAAATGGGGGCATTCATGCTGGTGGCGCAGGAACAGACGATCCTAGATGTGATCGGGCTCTATTTGCAGCTGGGTTACACGCACATCCTGCCCAAAGGGCTGGATCACATCCTGTTTGTGCTGGCGCTTTTCTTTGCGTCGACGCGGCTGAAACCCCTGGTGTGGCAGGTGTCGGCCTTCACCCTCGCGCACACGCTGACCCTGGCGCTGGCGACTTTGGGCTGGGTCAGCCTTCCGGCTTCCATTGTCGAACCCATCATTGCCCTTTCCATCGCCTTCGTCGCGGTCGAGAACCTGGTTTTCAAGGACATGGCCCGATGGCGCCCCGCCGTGGTGTTCGGCTTCGGCCTGTTTCACGGGCTCGGCTTTGCCGGCGTCTTGTCGGAACTGGGTCTGCCACAAGGCGAGCTTGTTCCGGCCCTTTTGAGCTTCAATGTCGGCGTGGAATTGGGTCAGCTCACGATCATTCTGGCGTGCTGGCTGGCGCTTCATCGCTTCCGCGATGCGACCTGGTATCCCTGGCTGGTGCGCGGCGTCTCGATCAGCATCGCCGCCATCGCCTTGTGGTGGACCATCGAGCGGGTCTTCCTGGGAGGCTAGCCTCAAAGAAAACGGCCCCGCCATTTGACGGGGCCGTTCCGTGTTTCAGACCGGTTACCAGCCGCAGGACTGGCCGGTGTTCTGGGCTTCCAGGTGATCCATCAGGGGCTGGAAGTAGGCGATGATCGCGGAGCCATCCATTTCACGGGTGCCCGTGAAGGCTTCCAGTGCGTCCGGCCAGGGCTGGGAGGCGCCCATTTCCATCATCGCGTTGAAGCGGGCCCCGACTTCCTCGTTTCCATAGATCGAGCAGCGGTGCAGCGGGCCTTCCCAACCAGCCATCTCGCAGGCCGCCTGGTGGAACTGGAACTGCAGGATGTGGCTCAGGAAGTAGCGCAGATACGGGACGTTATTGGCGATGTGATACTTGGAGCCCGGGTCAAACGCGTCGGCCGGACGATCAACCGGCGGCACGATGCCCTGATAGCTCTCGCGCAATTCCCACCAGGCCGAATTATAGTCTTCCGGCTGGATCTCGCCGCGCAGAACACGCCAGCGCCACTGGTCCATCATGACCGCGAAGGGCAGGAAGGCGATCTTGTCGAGCGCGGT
>NZLV01000167.1 GCA_002694345.1 Maricaulis sp. | reverse complement strand
GGTCCTATGCGCGCGACATGCTGGAAGAGCGCGCCGTGGACGAACTGTCCGTCAGCATGGCCTCGTCCTTTTCCGATCATCTGGGCTTTGACTTTGTAGTCCTCGCTGCCAAGGACAATGCCTATGCCATTTCCTGGCACCGCGACAGCGGCGAGACCCCCATCCCGAAACTCCTGTCGGAAGAACAGCTCGACGAAATCCGAGCCGATCTCGCGACCGCCTATCAAGGCGAAGAATTCATCGGCAGCCACATGCTGAGCCTGAACGGCTTTGCCTATATCGCATCGGCAACCGTGGTCGGGGAATATGATGACCGGTCCGCCACGGATCCGCTCAGCGACCCCTTGCTGATCATCGGCACGCGGGTTGATCAGGCCTTCATGGCTGAAATGTCGTCCCGCTTCCTGGTCGAGGACATTGCCCTGGTTGATGACACGTCGTCGTTCAATGGCCCGGTCATGGACGTGACTGATCATGCCGGCCACTCAGCGACCGCGCTGACCTGGACCCCGTCGCGGCCCGGCATGGACACGCTGCGCTTCACCTTCCTGCCGCTGATCCTCTACATCACCGCCTTCTTCATCGCGGCCCAATTCATCGTCAGCAAAGCCCGCTCCCTGGCGCGCCGCGCCGAGAGCAATGAGCAGCGCGCCGTGCATGCCGCCACGACCGACAGCCTCAGCGGCCTGCCCAACCGGTTGGGTTTCACCCAATACACCGGGAGCGAAGCCGCTCAGCGAGCAGCCGCCGAAGGCGCCGCTGCGGTGATCTATATCGACCTGAACGGCTTCAAGTCGGTCAATGACAAGGCCGGACACCATGCCGGTGACGCCGTGATCCGCGGTGTGGCCGAAAAATTCCTCGGCGCCCTGCCGGACGGCGTTCACGTGGCCCGCATCGGCGGCGACGAGTTCGCCTGCGCTCTGATCGGTCATGCCCATGCCAGCCAGGCCCTGCCGATCGCCCGCGCCCTGACCGACAGCCTGAAAGACCGGTTCGAATTCGGCGGCCGGCAGTTCGAAATTGGGGCTGCCATCGGCATCGCCTGGTCCCGCCCGGATGCGGTGAAGACCTTTGCCGAGCTGATCCATGATGCGGACCTGGCCATGTATCGTGCCAAGGCTGACCAGCTGGACCATCCGCTCTGCTATGATGCCAGCTTGGGCCTGGAACAGGCCGAGCACCGCGCTTTGGAAGCGGATATCGAAGCAGGCCTGGAACGCCGGGAGTTCCGCGTCGTCTACCAGCCGATCGTTCGCGCCTCGGATGGTTCCATCGCCTCGGTGGAAGCGCTTCTACGATGGGAACAACCCAACCGCGGCGCGGTGCCGCCGGATGTGTTCATCAAGGTGGCCGAACGCTCCAACCTGATCCGCAAGCTGGGCGATTTTGTCGTCGAATCCGTGTGTGCCGACATCGGCCCCGGTGCCGATTATACGGTGTCCATCAACCTGTCCCCGGTACAGTTGCACGATCCGGAATTGTGCGCCCGCTATCTGGAGACCCTGGCGGCGGCCGGCATGTCGGCCCAGCAGGTTGAGCTTGAACTGACCGAAACCGTGCTGATCGATGACTTCGAACGGGCCAAGCAACGCCTGATGGAATTCCACGAGGCCGGCTTCCGCGTGAACCTGGATGATTTCGGCACCGGCTTTGCCTCGATGGGCTATCTGCACATGCTGCCCTTCTCCAAGATCAAGGTGGACCGCACCTTCGTGTCGGCGATCGGCAAGGGGGATGGCCCGAACAAGATGCTGCAGGCCCTCGCCCTGCTCGGCGATGCCATGAATCTCGACATGGTGGCCGAGGGCGTGGAGACCGAAACCCAGGCCTCCATGCTGTGCCTGCTTGGCTTCGACTACCTGCAAGGCTGGTATTACGGCGCCCCGATGACGGCCCGCGCCCTGCAAGACCGTCTGGCCGCCTGATCCATCACATTTCCCGCACGCAATCGGGACTTGAACCGGTCAGGCCTCTGGGCTCATCTGCCTGCCATGAGAGCGCTTGCCTGCCTGATCCTCGCTGCCGGACTGAGCCTGTCCGCAACGGCCCGCGCTGCCAGCGACGAGGTGCTCATCGCCGTCGCGACCAATTTCGCCCGGCCGGCCGAAGACCTCGCAGCGCGTTTCGAGGCTGAGACCGGGCACACCGTCCGCATCGCCGCAGGGTCGACCGGGGGGCTTTATGCCCAGATCCGGCAAGGCGCGCCCTATGATGTCTTTCTCGCTGCGGATGCAGACCGGCCCGCCCGACTGGTCGATGACGGTCTGGCTCTGCCGGACACGCTGACAAGCTACGCCTTCGGACGATTGGTCCTGATCGCCAGACCGGCGCTTGACAGCCCGCCGCTGGACCGGTTGCACGAGGGACAGGTGCAGCGCCTCGCCCTCGCCAATGCGGACATCGCACCCTATGGCCGCGCCGCTGAACAAATCCTCGACCGGCTGGAGATCGACCGAAGCCGGCTGCAGGTGCTGCGCGGACAGAGCGTTGCCCAGGCCCTGGCCATTTTCACAACGGGTAATGCCGACATGGCGCTCATTGCCCGTTCCCAACTGGGCGATCTGGACACGGTGGATGCCAGCCTGATCCCGGCGGACTGGCATGCCCCGGTCCGCCAGGACGCAGTCATCCTGAACCGCGCAAGCGACAATCCCGCGGCCCATGCCTGGATGGTCTTTCTGGACAGCGCGACCGCGGCCGAGTTGCTCGACTCCTATGGCTACGGGACCGGGGAATGAGCGCGACAGCCTCCGCCATCTTCCTCACGCTGAACCTCGCAGCGGTCACGACGCTGATCCTGTTTGCGCTGGGAACACCGCTGGCCTGGTGGCTGGCCACAACCCGCAGCCGGTGGCGCCCGGTCATCGAGGCGATCACGGCCCTGCCCTTGGTCCTGCCGCCGACCGTGATCGGGTTCTACCTGCTGATCCTGCTCAACCCGACCGCGCCGATCGGCCAGTTCTGGGTGCGCCTGACCGGCGACACGCTGACTTTTTCCTTCAGCGGTCTCGTGGTCGCTTCCCTGCTCTATTCCCTGCCCTTCATGGTGCAGCCCCTGCAGACGGCGTTCGAACGGATCGGTCGTGATCAGATCGAAGCAGCCGCCAGTCTGGGCGCGGCCCCGTTCGACCTGTTCGTCAGCCTCGTCCTGCCCCTGTCAGTGCGTGGTTTCCTGACGGCCGGCATCCTGACCTTCATCCATACAATCGGGGAGTTCGGTGTTGTCCTGATGGTCGGCGGCAATATTCCCGGCCGGACCCGCACGCTTTCGATTGCGCTCTATGACCATGTCGAAGCCCTGCGCTATGACGAGGCCCATGCTCTGGCGGCCGGTCTGGTCGGCCTCTCCCTGCTCGTTCTGAGCCTCGTCTACTGGCTCAACCGCCGGAGGTCGCGCCATGAGGGATAAGGGGCTGCACTTCGACCTGACCCGGCAGATTGACGGCTTTCGCCTGGAAGCAAGCGCCGGTTTGCCCGAGACAGGCATCGTCTCCATCAGCGGCCCGTCCGGCGCGGGCAAGACCTCGCTTCTGCGGGCCCTGTGCGGGCTGGACAGGCATTTCAGTGGCCGCGTCAGCTTTGGTGAGACCGTGTGGCATGACCGGACATGCCGGCAGCCGATCCACACGCGTCGCATCGGTATTGCCTTCCAGGACACGCGTCTCTTCCCGCACCATGATGTCGCGGGAAATCTGGCCTATGCCGCAAAGCGGGTCCCGGCCGGCAGCGCCGGACCGGAGCAGGATGAGATTCTCGACCTGCTGGACTTGCGGCCGCTTCTCGACCAGTCGGTCAACACCTTGTCAGGCGGGGAACGCCAGCGCGTTTCTCTGGGCCGGGCGCTGATGTCTTCTCCGGACCTCCTGGTCCTGGACGAGCCTCTTTCCGCCCTCGACACGGCACGCCGCAACCGTCTCCTGCCCGGCCTGCGTGCCCTGCTCGGCCGACTGGCGCTGCCGACGCTGCATGTCAGCCATTCTGCGTCCGAAGTCGCGCAATTGGCGGATCACGTCCTGCCCCTTGCGGGCGGCCGGACCGGCCCGCTCCTGGCCTTGAAAGATTGGCTGGATCAGCCGGGTCGGGACGAGCGGTTTTCCTTGCTCGCAGGCCGGCTGGTGACTCAAGACGAAGCGACCGGCTTGAGCGGTGTCGACGTGGCGGGTCGCACATTGATCCTGCCAGGACTGGACGGGATTGCTGTCGGATCAGCGCTGCGCCTGATCATCCGTGCCAGCGATGTCGCCATCGCCCTTAAACCCGTGACCGGCCTGTCGATCCGCAACCAGATTCCCGTGCGGATTCTGCGGCTGAAGCCGCAGCCTGGCACGGCCTATTGTGATATCGACTTTGCCTGGACAGAGCAGGCCCTGACCGCCCGCATCACCCGGTCCGCTGCCGACAGTCTGGGGCTTGCGGAAGGTCAGACCGTCATCGCCCTGATCAAGTCGGCGAGCCTGGATCCGGATCGGGACTGACCGGGGCGCCGAGAGCGCGGTACAGGCTGATGATCGCCTTGGCGTGGCTGGCCCGGCTTTCCAGCTGGGACTGGCGACTGGAAATCAGGGTGCGCTGAGCGTCGAGAATGTCGATGAAACTGGCCAGGCCTTCTCGATAAAGTGCGTTGAGCTGGTCGAAAGCCTGCTCTGAAGCGGTGACGGCGCGCTGCAATTCCACCGACTGGGCCTCAATGGCCTCAATGGTCACCAGCGCGGTCTCCACCTCACCGAGCGCGTCGAGCAGGACCGCTTGATAGACGAGGGCTGCCTGGCGGGCGCGGGCTTCGGCGGCCCGCACATTGGCGCGGCGTTCGCCGCCATCGGTCAGATTGAGCGAGAGGGCTGCACCGAGTTGGGCGATAACATCGTCCACGATCCGGTCGGCGGCGCCGAGATCACCCGTCAAACTGCCTGCGATGGACAGGGCAGGATAGAGCTCCGCTTCCGCGACCCCGATCGCGGCCGAGGCAGCCGCCAGGTCACGTTCCGCCGCTCGCAGGTCGGCGCGCTGGCGCACTAGGTCGGCCGGCACACCACTGGCGGGTCCACCGGCAAAATCGGGGAGCTGCACTGCGACATCCTCAAGACCGGAAAAACCCGTCGGAGCCTGGCCGGTCAGGATGGCCAGATCACGCCGGGCCGACGCCAATGCGATCTCCAGATTGCCCTTCTGGGCGCGCGTTGAAGCAAGGTCTGCGGCAGCACGCTGGACGTCCAAATCCGCCGACAGGCCAGCTTCAGCTCGCCGCTCGACAATGTCGAGTGTCTGCTGTTGCAGGGCGAGTGAGGTGTCCAGAAGCTCCAGCCTGGCGCGGCTGCGCTGCCAGTCGATATAGCGGTCCGCAACCGTGGCCACTGTGGTGCGCTGGATATCGTCCTGGTCGAAGGCGAGCGCATCGCGCTGCGCCTCGGCCCGTTCGATGCGGCGACGCTGGGCGCCGAAAATGTCCGGCACAAAGCCGAGAACCAGTCCGGTCGAGGCGGACGTCCCCGCATTGCCACTGCCGCTGAGAACGCTGGAACCACCCGCATCCAGCTCCGCATCAACACGCGGCCGAAGCCCTGCGGTCTCCGCGTCAATCAAGGCATTGGCCTCAACCAGGCGCTCGCGGGCGACCGCCATGTCCAGATTGCCCGCGAGAGCTGCTGTCACGAGCGCATCCAGCGTCGCGTCCTGGAACCCCTGCCACCAAAGTCCGTCAGCGACCGGCAGGGCCGGCGCGGGTGCCGAATATGCAGGCGGCAGGACCGGGTCCGGCACCACATGATCAGGGCCTACAGCGCAGGCGGACAGGGTGAGAAGGGGCAGGGCAAGCCAGACAGGTTTCATGGCACTCACTCCGCCGGATGCCCGGTATCAGGATCGGCTTCGGCCCGCTCCAATTCGGCTTCCAGCTCGGCCAGATTGGCCGAACGGGGTTTGCCGAAACGGGCAATGCCCAGATAGATGACCGGTGTCAGGAAGAGAGTGAACAGGCCCGACAGGGCCAGGCCGCCGAACACGGTCCAGCCGATAGAGGTCCGGGCTTCCGCGCCAGCCCCGGTCGACAGGATCAGCGGCAGGGCGCCAAGAATGGTGGAAATCAGCGTCATCGTGATCGGGCGCAGGCGGATGATCGACGCCTCTTCAATTGCTTCGCGCACGGACTTGCCCTCGGCCCGCAACTGATCGGCAAACTCGACCACCAGGATCCCGTTCTTCGCCATCAGGCCGATCAGCATGACCAGGCCGATTTGGGAAAAAATGTTGAGCGAGACCCCGGTCAGGAAGAGCGCATAGACCGCTGCGGCCAGACCGAAGGGCACGGTCAGCATGACCACAACCGGACTGGTAACGCTTTCAAATTGCGCAGCCAGAACGAGGAAGACGATCACCAGGGCGAAGAGGTAGGTGATGGTCATGTCGCGCGAGGTTTCATTCAGCGTGCGTGCCTCGCCCTGCATGATGATCTCGATCCCGTCGGGCAGTATCTCGTCGGCCAGCCGCTCCATCTCGAGGACGGCATCGGCCAGGGCAATGCCGGGGGCGATATCGGCTTCCAGCTCGATGGATCGGCGCTGTTCGGTCCGGTTCAACTCGGCGGCCACGCCTTCTTCCACGATCGTGGTCAGCGCGGAGATCGGGATCAGCTCGCCCGTGTTGGAGCGGACATAAAGGTTTTGCAGATCGGCCGGATCGGCGATCGCATCATTCATGGACTCCAGGAAGATCGGGATGGAACGGTCGCCGACATTGAGGTCGACCAGCTCATCGCCCCCGACCATGACCCGCAAGGTCTGGGACAGCTCGCTCAGCGGCACACCGAGATCGGCGGCGCGGCGGCGGTCGATCTGGATCGACAATTGCGGCTGGGTCGGCTGGTAGGAAATCTCCGGGTTCGCGAACATCAGCGAATTCGTATCGATTTCCTGCTCCATCAGGAGCGCCGCCTCGTAAATTTCCGAATAGTCGCGACCGGTCAGCGCGACCTGGATGCCGCCGCGGCTGCGGCCGCGTACGTCCAGGCTGCCCCGCCCGAAGACGGAAGCCCGTACGCCCGGAATGTCCGACAGGGGGCGGCGCAGTTCGCGGATGATGTCCTGCTGGCTCCGCTCGCGCTCGGACCAGTCGGCGAGAGTCGCGGTCACGAAGATCCGGTTCGGGTCCCAGCGGCCAATGATGGTTTCCAGCGAGGTGATCTCGCCGCTGTCGCGATAGGGCTGGAGCACGGCTTCGATATAGTCGGCCTGGCGCTCCATGAAATCGATCCCGACCCCGTCCGGACCGGTCGCGAAGATCAGCACGCGGCCGCGGTCTTCCTGCGGCACCAATTCCTGTTCCAGTGACAGATAGGCCGCCACGGCTCCCAGCGCCGCCAGTGCCATCACACCGGCCGACAGCCAGGGATGGTTCAGCGCCCAGCGCAGGGCTCGGGCATAGACATCCGAAACCGCCATCCCCATCCGCTCCAGCACACCAGGCGATCCGCCCTCATTGCGCAGCCAAAGGCGCGCGGCGAGCGCCGGTACGATGGACAGAGCCACGAAAGAGGAAATCACCACGGCCAGGGCCAGAACGAAGCCGAACTCCCGGAACAGGCGGCCAGCCGTCGAAGGCAGGAAGGAAATCGGCACGAAAACCGAAACCAGAACCGCCGTCGTGGCGACCACGGCGAAGAAGACCTGGCGCGTCCCCAGAACAGCCGCAGCCCGGCGGCCCAGCCCCTTTTTCTGCAAGCGCTGGATATTCTCGATCACGACGATGGCGTCATCGACAATCAGCCCGGTTGCCAGGACGAGGGCCAGAAGGGTCAGGAGATTGATCGAGAAGCCCAGGATCCAGATTCCGGCCAATGCGCCGATCAGGGCGGCCGGGATCGCGGTGGACGGGATCAGGGAGGCACGGAAGCGCGCAAAGAAGAGCCAGATGGTCGCCACCACGATGATCACGGTGATCATCAGGCTGGTCAGCACTTCACGCACCGAGCCCTCAATGAAGACCGCATCATCGGAGGTGATACGGATTTCGATATCGTCGAACCTGTTGTTCAGCCGATCGACCACATCGGACACGCCCCGGGAAATCGACATGGTGTTGGACTGGGCCTGCCGGACAATACCCAGACCGATGATGGCCTGACCGTCCAGCCGCACGAAGCTCGTGGCATCAGCCGGTGCGAAATAGGCTTCGGCCACATCCCCGACGCGGGTCGTGCCCTCGATGATCACCTCTTTGACCCGTTCCGGGGTCGCGGCGGTAGCTTCCGCGCGCACGATGAGCTGTTGTTCGTCGGAGCGGAAACTGCCGACCGGCACGTCGAACGGTGCCTGGGTCAGGGCATCAGCAACATCGCCGACGGTCAGGCCGAACCGGCTGAGACGAAGCGGGTCGATGACCACACGCAGCAGGCGCTGACGGTCGCCGGACACGTCGACACTGGCCACACCGTCGATGGAGAGAAATTCGGGAATGATGTCGTTCTCGACCAGGGCCGTGACGCTTTCCTCGTCGAGCGTGTCGGAAAGAACGGCCAGACGGACGATCGGGTCGGCATTGTCATCTGCCTTCACGACCCGGACCTGTTCGACCCGGTCCGGCAATTGCCGGGTGATCCGGCTGACGGCTTCGCGGACGTCGGCAGCGGCCGCGTCCAGATCCGTGCCCGGATTGAACTCGATACGGACCCGCGATCCGTTTTCCTCGCTCTGGGCATCAATCTCTCGCACCCCGGACACCCGGGCCACAGCGCCTTCGAGGATGGCGGTCACTTCGGCATCAACGGTTTCCGGCGCGGCGCCGGGGAATTGGGCTGTGACAGACACGACCGGACGGTCGACATCCGGCAATTCCCGCACTTCCACCCCGAACAGGGCAGCGAGCCCCCCGATAATGATCAGCAGGTTGAGAACGGCGACCAGAACCGGTCGTTTGACCGCCAGCGCCGGAAGGTCATTGCGCTCGAGGCTCATCGCATCTCATCCGCGGAGACCGGGCCGCCGCCGACATTGACCGAGGTCCGGTCCGAGGCGAGATCGAGAATTTCGCTGCCCTCGCGTACCTTTTGGACCCCTTCAGTGATGATGCGGTCATCGGCATCAATCTCGCCGCGGACCAGGACGAAACCATCCATGCGCGAAATGATGTTCACCGGGACCCGGACCGCCCGGGAGTCGACCGCCGACCAGATGTAGGAGCCAGAAGAGCCCCAGATGATCGCGGATTCAGGTACGCGCGGATAGGACTGCCCGAGAATGGTGAAATTGACGCGGAAGCTCATGCCGGGTCGTAGGGTATCGGCCGAATTGTCCAGTTCGGCGCGAACCGTGAAGGTCCGGCGTGTCGGATTGATATGGCTGTCGACGGCAACGATTTCGGCCTCGACCGCCGCATCCGGATTGGCAAAGGGCGCCGCAAGGATCGTGTCGCCTTCACGCAGATAGCCAAACACCTGCTCAGCGGCCTCAAAGTCGACAAAGAGAACACTGCGGTCATCGATCTGGGTGATCACGGTCGATGCCGTAACCCGCGACCCTGCGTCGATATCGGTCAGCCCGACATTGCCGGCGAAGGGGGCACGGACGGCGCGTTCGGCCAGGGCGATCTCGGCCTGTTCCAACTGGATCCGGGCGGAGTCGAGCGCGGTGCGCGCCTCGTCGATCTGACTGGCAGAGATCGCACCGGTATCCTCGATGCGCCGATAGCGCGCCAACAATTGTTCCGCTTCCTGGACCGCAACGCGTGCCAGGTCCACGGCGAGGCGCTCTTCACGATCATCGAGTTGCAGGAGAAGGTCACCTTCTTCAACCGCCTGCCCGGCACTGAACGGCACGGACAAGACCAGCCCGCCGGATTCCGGGAAGACCTGAGCCGTGGCGCGGGCACGAGCCGTACCCACGGATTCCACATCGGTGCGCTCGCGCTCGAAACGGACAGCCTGCGTCACCACGCGAATACGGTCTTCACCACCGCGCGCCGCCGCTCCGGATGCAGCCTCATCGGAACCGCATGCCGACAGGGTCAGCGCACAGGCGCAGCTGACAAGCGCACACAGATTTGAGAATCGCAGCGTCACACAAGCCTCCCAGCCCACGGAAACACGGTGTTTCTACCGTTTCCGTATCTTGCTTGCACGACTTAGGACAGAAAATCCGTCTTTCCAGACTGCGATTAATTCTCACCTAATTTCATCAGGTCACAGGATGCACGGCCTCGTCCTGTCCGGGGTTGGACAGACGGGCATTCTTGCGCTCCAACCGCTCATGCAGACGCGCATGCCTTAAAGGTGTCAGCGGGTAGGACCAGATCAAGGGCGCCGCCAGCCCGTACAGCACAATGGGCCCCAGGCAATAGACTAGGCGAAGCGACAGAACCCCCATATCGGTAGAACCGTCCACACCGGCCGAGGCGTGATAGCCCAGCAGACCGACAACGTTCAGCGCGACGCCGGTGAAGATCGCCACAGCGAGTTTTTCAGCCAGGCCCAGAACCGCGAAATAGGTCCCGGCGCGCCGCCCCCCGGAGCGGGCGCTGTCGATGTCCACCACATCGGCCAGCATGGCCAGGGGCAGGAATTGCAAACCGCCGAAGGCGAACCCTTTCAGCAGGAAAAGACAGAAAAAGGCGAGATAGTCCCCGCGCCCGAGCAAGAGATTGCAGGCGCTGACCAGGCTGACAAAGCCAAGCGTCACCATGAAAGCGCGATGCTTGCCAATCTTGCGGCCCAGCCAGAGCCAGAAGGGGATCGCGGCAATGCCGGAGATGAAATAGAGGAAATAGGCCGCGCCGATGGTCGGGATGCCGATAATGTCCCGAATGAAAAAGAGCGACACCGCATTGCGCAGGCTCTCGCCCCCGATCACGAGAAAAGCGATGATCAGGATCCGGCGCATCGGGCCGTTGCGCCAGAGATGCCGGAAACCCTCGATCATCGGCACACGCTCGCGGCGCGCCGGCGGCGGTTCGGACACACAGGTCACGATCAGCACGGTCAGCAGCGGCACCAGAATGGCGATCGTGACGGCCAGCCCCATCATGACAGGCCCCGTCAGTGCGGCCCGGTTCGACGGGGTTCGCTCCATAATCCCGCCGGTGAAAGCCCCGGTAATGTCGCGCCACATGGAGGCAAAGATCTGGCTGACGGCCCCGCCATCGGCGAGAATCTCGATCACCATGGGCACGGCAGCCGCCAGAAGCAGGCCGCCGAGATAGTAGAATTCCCGCGCGGCGGTTACCTGGCTGCGCGCATGATAATCCGACGACAGTTCAGCGCCCCAGGCCCGGAAGGGAATCTGGATCATGGTGGCGCTGGCGAAAAAGAGGGTCAGCCAGACCAGGAAATAGACCAGGCCCGCACCCTCCGGTGGGACGAAGAGGAACCAGGTCGACACCATCAAACACGGTGCGCCGAGGATGATGTAGGGCTTGCGGCGACCGAACCGGGTCCGGCCGCGGTCGGAGATTTCGCCCATCAGCGGATCGGTAAAGACGTCGGTGAACCGGGCCAGCATGATGATCAGGCCGATCACCGAAAGGGACAGGCCCAGATGTCCGGCATAGTGAGCCGGCAGCCAGATCGCGAGCGGATATCCGTACACTGCCAGCGGAAGGGCCAGCGATCCGTGCAGGAAAATGGTCGACTGTTTCAGGCGCGGCGCCGTCGGCGTCGCGTTCGCTTCTGTCTGCAAGCTATCCTCCCAGTATGGTTGCGCGGATTATTTTTTGTAGGCGCGTTTCCAATACTGGGTATGCCCGCAACGGGCTGTCAAATTAAACCGGTCGCAAGCAGGCAGAATGTCGGGTTCGAAAACGGCCCGGCCCTAGCGCATGTCTGCGGCACGACGCGCATTGGCTTCAATGGCAGACCAATCCCCGGCCTCGACCATCGCCTTTGTGGCGATCCAGGACCCGCCGACGCACACTACATTGGGCAGGGCGAGATAGTCGGGCGCCATCTCTGCCGTGATCGACCCGGTCGGGCAGAAGCGGATGTCCGGCAGCGGTCCGTGCAGGGATTTGAGATAGGGGCGTCCGCCCGCCTGTTCAGCCGGGAAGAATTTCAGGACCTCGAAGCCGGCCTCGACGGCTGACATGGCTTCACCGGCTGTCGCCACCCCTGGAAGGACAGGGATGCCGCAAATCGGCAGGAAAGCTGTCAGGCTGGGTGTGAGCCCCGGCGATACCAGAAAATCCGCCCCGGCATCGATACTGGCCTGGGCCTGCTGCGGGGAGCGGATGGTGCCCATGCCGACGATCAGATCCGGCTCAGCCGACTTCATTGCCTTGAGCACGTCGAGCGCCGCCTCGGTCCGCCAGGTCATCTCGATCACTCGCAGCCCGCCCGCCCTGAGCGCCTTTGCCAGCGGCGCCGCGTGGGCGACCTCGCCCACGGTGAGGACCGGGATCACGCTGGCCGCGTCGACCAGTTCCGTCATGCTAACAGCCATTTTCGAGATATCCTTGTTCAGCCAGCGCAGCAGCCCCGCGCAGGGCAGCCTGGTCGCTGCCAATCAATTGCACCGGAATGTTCCGGACATAGTCGGACATGGGTTCGCGGTCGATGAACCGGTCCAGAAATTCACTCGCTTCCAACAGCGGCCGGATCCGGGGCAGAATTCCACCGCCCAGATAGACCCCGCCGCGTGCGCCGGTCAGTACCGCGACGTCACCGGCATAGCCGCCCAGCATGGCACAGAATACTGCCACGACACGGGCTTCCAGCGAGGCCGCATCATCCAAGGCGGCACCCGTGATGTCTTCGGGCCGCGCTCCTGTCCAGTCCATACCCTCGATCCGGCACAGGGCGCGGTGCAGATTGATCAGCCCGCGTCCCGACAGGAGCCTTTCCCAGGAGACAAAGCCATACTCGCTCTGGAGTTCGCGCAGGATCTCGATTTCCAGGGCATTCCGGGGCGCAAACCCGGCATGTCCGCCTTCCGTGGCCACCACGCGCAACCGACCCCCATCGGGAACCAGCAGCCCCAGCCCCAGCCCCGTCCCAGGACCCAGCACCGCCTGGGGCGCGCCGGCTTGCGCCTCACCCTGATTGATGCAGACAAGGTCATCCGGCTGCGTCAGGGGAGCGCCGCGGGCCTGGGCCGCGAAATCATTGACGGCGAGAACCCGCTCCACGCCCAGCGCGTCGGCCAGCGCCTCGCGGTCCAGCGTCCACGCCGAATTGGTCAGCTTGATGCGTCCCGGCGTGATGGGAGAGGCGATCGCCAGACAGGCCCCGGTGGGTCGGGTTGACGGACACGTATCCAGATAGGCCAGGACCGCATCGCGCAACTGGTCGAAATCGGCATTCCGGAAGCGGCGGACATGATCGAGGCAGAATCCCTCTGACACCGATCCGCGCGCCATCGCGAAACGGGCATTGGTGCCACCGATATCAGCGACCAGAAAGCGCGGCGCGTCTGTCATGTTTCCCCAATTCTCCGGTCAACCCGGCCCGAAGATGTTACCCCTAACATCAACTGGAAATCCACCCCGGGCCCCAGCGGACCGAACCGGTGAAGTGGACAGGCTCGGCCCGGGTCGGCTAGACCCGGTATTCATGAGCCGGACCGGACCGGCCATCCGGAACCCTAATGGCCCGCATGCCTGCTCCGCACGCCCCTGACACCGCAAACGCTGCGCCGCGTCTCAAGGGCGGCCTGGCCCGGCAATTGGGCATGGCCATCACATCGGGCACTTATCGTCCCGGTGACGCCCTGCCCAATGAGATCGATCTGTCGCAACAGCTCGGCGTGTCTCGCAGCGCACTGCGGGAGGCGCTCCATACCCTGTCGGCCAAGGGTCTGATCGAGGCCCGCCCGCGGGCCGGAACACGGGTCCGGGATTACCGGCTCTGGACCCTGCTGGATCCGGACGTGCTGGACTGGTGCGTGTCCGGACCGGCACCGGCAGAGCTGATGCGCGCGCTGCAGGATGTGCGCGGCCTGTTCGAACCGGCCGCCGCTGCCCTGGCGGCCACGCACCGGAAACCCGCCGACCTGACCGCCATGCGCGAAGCGCTGATCGCGATGGAGCGGGCCGGCGAGGATCGGGAGGCGCGACTGGCCGCCACCCGGACATTTCGCGCGGCCCTGCTGGCAGCCACCGGCAATCCCGTGCTTGAGAGCCTGGCCGCCCTCGCCGGCCTGTCGGATCATACGGATGCGCAGCCGGACTACTGGCCCCTTTTCGATGCCATCGCCGCAGGAGGGCCAGACGCCGCCCGCGACGCCGTGACGGCCCTGGTCCGGAACACGGCAGACTGATCAGACCGAGCGGGCCTGCAAGCTGGCGCGTGCACCCTGGGACATCAGGCCGGACAGGGCCTCGACCAGGGCTGCCACCACGACCGGGTCCGCCTTCAGGTCCCGCCCGAATATTCCCTCGATGGACAGAAGGGCGTCCACCTTGTCTGCGGCGGCCGGTCCTGCCGACGCCAGCGCCTCGGCTGTAACCAGCGCCATGGGGTCATCGACCTCAAAAGCCTCACCGTTTTCGTCGACCGCAAACTGCCAACGCATCCAGGCCGCGATGGCCAGACAAGTGGCCGCGATGGGGCGGTTCGCCTCCCGCTGGGCCCGCAAGCTGGCGAGCAGGCGCTGCGGCAGTTTCTGCGACCCGTCCATGGCGATCTGGACGAGGGAATGGTTGAGCGCCGAATTGGCATAGCGGGCCAGCAGGGCAGACCGGTAAGCCTTGGCGTCAAACCCCTCCGGCGCGTCGATCACCGGTTCGACCTCATCCCAGAGCTGTTCGACGAAGTGTGCATAGACCGGATCTGCGATGGCTTCATGGACATAGGTATAGCCGCCCAGCGCTCCCAGATAGGCCAGGGCCGAATGGGAGCCGTTGAGCAGGCGCAGCTTGGCGCGCTCCCAAGCCGCGACATCATTTGTCATCTGGACCCCGACCCGCTCCAGCGGCGGGCGGCGGTGGCAGAACTGATCCTCGACCACCCATTGCGTGAAGGGCTCGGTCTTGACCATGGCCGCGTCGCGATAGCCGCCCATCTCTTCCAGCGCCTCGATATCCTCCGGCGTTGTAGCCGGAACGATCCGATCGACCATGGAGGCCGGGAAGGAAACGCCGGCTGCGATCCAGTCGGCGAGATCTGGATCGGTCTGCCGGGCAAAGCCGAGAACCGCCGCACGGGTGCGCGGACCATTGTCCGGCAGATTGTCACAAGACAGGATGGTGAAGGGCGGCAGACCGGCCGCCCGGCGCGCTGCCAGTCCCGCGACCAGAAAGCCCGGTGCCGTTGCGGGACGCGCCGGATGTTCGAGATCCGCGGCAATGGCCGGATCGTCGAGCCGCAATTCGCCGGTATCCGGATCGAGATGATAGCCCTTTTCCGTAATGGTCAGCGTGACCAGGGCGACGGAAGGCGCGGCCAGCGCGTCAATCAGGGCCTGCGGGTCGTCCGGGGCGACCAGAACATCGAGCAGGGATCCGATGACCTGCAAACGGGTGGACGGGCCATCCCGCTCCACCACGGTATAGAGACCCGACTGCGGATTGAGTTGTTCGGCCACGCGCGCGGAACGCAGGGACGCGCCACGGATCTGCCAGCCCGCCTCTCCCTCAGCCATCAGCCGGTCGAAATAGACCGCCTGGTGGGCCCGGTGGAAAGCCCCGACGCCAAGATGCACGATCCCGGCCTCCTTGCTCCGCTGATAGGCCGGTCGGCCGATAGCGGCATTCAGGGTGTCGAGGTTGTCGGCAGACAGGCGAGGAGGTGTCATCAGGGCCATCACCATGCTGAGCCCGCCGAGCGGGCCTGGAGCACGGCAGGATGACATGGCCGGCGTGAGAGGGAAGTCTCCACCTGCATCCGCTGACAGCCGGCTTCACCCGGACCGCGAAACCCGCCTAAAGTCCGCGCCGACCTGAAACCTGGAGCCCTCACCCATGTCCGGACCCCGTATCGTCATCCTCGGCGAAGCCATGCTGGAATTGTCCGGCCAGTCGGGCGCCTCGGCCCTGGGGTCCAGCTTCACCTTGCGCCAGGGTGGCGACACGCTGAACACGGCGGTCTATCTGAGCCGGCTGGGCCATGCCCCATCCTATTTCACCGCCCTGGGCCGGGATCCCTATTCCGACGCCATGCTTGCGGCCTGGCAAGCGGAGGGTGTGAAAACAGACCTCGTCCTGCGCCATCCCGAGCGCATTCCCGGCCTTTATGCCATCGAGACCGATAGCCAAGGCGAGCGCAGCTTCCAGTACTGGCGCGGCGAGTCCGCGGCGCGGGACATGTTCGCCCTGCCGGAAACCGATGCCGCCATCACGGCAGCGAGCGATACCGACTGGCTCTATTTCTCCGGCATCAGCCTGTCCATCCTGGACGCCGCCGGGCGCGGGCGCCTGCTGGACCTGATCGGCGCGGTTCGGGCCAGGGGCGGACAAATCGTGTTCGATCCGAATTTCCGCCCACGCGGCTGGCCTGACCGGGATGAAGCCCGTCAACTCTTCACGGCCCTGGCCCGGCAGATCGATCTGGTTCTGCCCTCTCTGGATGATGAGGATTTGTTGTTCGGCGCAGCGGAACCGGAGGCGCACATCGCCCGCTGGCACGAGGCCGGAACACCGCATGTCATCGCCAAACAGGGCGCCAAGGGCGGCTGGATTTCAAACGGGGAGGCGCGACACAGCTTCCCGGTGACGCCGGCGGACAGCGTGGTCGACACGACCGGGGCGGGTGACAGTTTCAATGCCGGTGCCCTGGCCGCGCTGATCAACGGAGCCAGCCTTGATGAGGCCGCACGCCGGGGTGGGGAACTGGCCCGCACTGTCGTCGGCCATCACGGCGCGATCATGCCGGCCAAAGCGATGCCGGACGGCTAGAGGCCCGCAGCCCTGGCAATCGCGGCAGCGACCCGCTCATGCACTTGCGGCGGCAGGTCATGGCCCATGCCCTCGATGATTTCCAGCATGGCACCGGGAATGGCTGCCGCAGTGTCCTGACCGCCTTCGACGGTGACCAGCGGATCAGCCGAGCCATGCACCACCATGACCGGACAGGTAACCCCTGCCAGTTTTGCCCGGCGGTCCGGCGCCGCGAGAATGGCGGCGTATTGGCGTGCAAAGCCTGCCGGGTTATGGCACCGGTCCGCATCAGCGGCAGCGCGGGCCTTCAGGGTCTCAGCCTCGATCGGATAGGCCGGCGAGCCGATCACACGGCTGGACTGTACCGCCCTTTCCAGAAAGGCTTCGCGATCCGTGTGAGGATCCGGCGACGGGGTTGCCAGCATGGCCTGCGCCTCCGGCGTGGACCGGGGCAGGTCCGGATTGCCGGTCGTGGACATGATGGAGGTCAGGGAGAGGGCCCGATGGCCATGATCGGCCGCCACAAGCTGGCCGATCATGCCGCCCATGGACGCCCCGGCGACATGCGCCTTTTCGAGCCCCAGCGCATCCATCAGACCGACAACGTCAGCGGCCATGTCATCGAGATGATAGGGCACATCCGGCGCCTTGCCCGCCGCCTTGGCCGTCACCACAGCCTTGAAATCGGGAATCCCGACCTCGGCAAAATGCGTGGTGAGACCCATGTCCCGATTGTCAAAATAGACGACACGAAACCCGCGCTGGGCCAGCGCATCAAGGAAGCTGAGCGGCCAGCGCGTCATCTGTGAGCCCAGGCCCGTGATCAGGACGAGCGGCGCACCGTCTTCCGGTCCGTGAATGTCGTACTCGATCGTGATCCCGTTGGCGCTGGCCTGCGGCATATCCTGTCCCCCCGGCTTGTTTTCTTGCCGGGAATGATGCGCTTCACGGGTTCGGCTTGGCAAGCCCCCTTGCGCGCCCATCCGCAATTCCGGTTCGCTGCAAACTCAAGCCACAGAACATATTTCGAGTGAATTGCGATATCGGGTATGGCTAAAACGGGACAATACCCAAATCGAACGGGTCCGCCGGATCAGCCAGAATGCGGGTATCGGCAAAGACATGGGCCTGACCGGTGATGCTGGGGATGATCCCGGCCCGGCCAGGCCGGTAACGGGCCTGAAACCGGCTGCCGATAATGCTTTCCTGAACCCAGTCCTGGCCGGGTTCCAGCTTTCCGCGCGCAGCCAGACAGGCCAGCTTGGCGCTGGTTCCGGTACCGCAGGGCGAACGGTCATAGGCCCCGCCCGGACACAGCACGAAATTGCGGCTATCCGCCCCCGCGCCCGCCTGCGCTGTCATCACCTCGATATGATCAATCTCGGCACCACCACGCCCGGTGAGGCCCTGTTCCGACAAGGCCCGCCGGATCGCCCAGCTCTTACGGGTCAGAATCTCGATATCAGCCGGGTCCAGACCGTCCTGCGCAAGCTGCTCCGCATCCACAAGGAAGAACCAGTTTCCGCCCCAGGCAATATCGCCCGTCACCGGCCCGAGACCGGGCACGTCGACACAGACATCCAATGCCAGGCAATCGCTCTCGATATTCTCGAATTGCACCGTATTGGCGTCGAGCAGGTCCAGCGCCACCGGCCCGACCGGAGTCTCCAGGATATGAGCCCCCGGCTTCAACAGGCCCAGCCAGGCGAGGGTCGCTCCGAGACCAATCGTGCCGTGACCGCACATGCCCAGATAACCTGCCGTGTTGAAGAAGATCACGCCCGCGGATGCGTCCGGATTCTCCGGCTCGCACAGAAGCGCCCCGACCATGGCATCGGAGCATTTCGGCTCCAGCACGCAGCGGCGGCGATAGTCATCAAACTGCTCGGCAAAGACCTGTCGGCGCCGGGCGAGAGACCCCCGTCCCAGAGCCGGGCCGCCCTCGATGATCACCCGTGTCGGCTGGCCGCCGGTATGGCTGTCGATGACCCGCATGGCACGACCCTAGCCCTGCGCACCCGGCCAGCTGGCCCACCAGTCACGAAATCGTTTCCAGCTAGCATCGACGAAAGCCTTTTGCGACGGCGTCAGGGCATCACTGGAATAGAGCTGGTGGGTGTAGGCTTCATGGCCCTCGAGAACCATGAGGCGCTTGTAGTAGAGCACCAGGTCAGGCCCCTCGTCGAACCGGGCCAGCACCATCATCGCTTCGCTGAGTTCCAGCGCCAGGCGGCGCGCCTGGGCATCTCCGGCCGCGGCACGCTTCGACAGCTCGACCAGACGCAGCACTTCGCGCGGCAGGGCGTTGCCAACACCGGTGATGGCGCCGGTCGCTCCGCAATTCACATAGCCATGAAAGACCTGGGTATCGACACCGACCATCAGGGTGAGAGCATCATCGCCGCTGGTGATGTGTTCGGCGGCATAGGTGAGAGAGTTGGCCCCGCCGAACTCCTTGAACCCGATCAGATTGGGGTGGTCCTTGCGCAGGTCAAAGAACAGGTCCGCCCGGGTCTCGAAGCCGTAATAGGGCGAATTATAGATCACGGCCGGCAGGTCCGGTGCGGCCCCGAGCACGGCCGCGAAATGGGCCCGCTGGGCTTGTGGCGAGATCCCGCGGGACAGGACACGCGGGATCACCATCAGACCTGCCGCCCCGGATTTTTCCGCGTGTTTTACGATGTCGACGGCGCGCTGCGTGTTCTGGGCCCCGGTGCCCACCACGACCGGAATGCCCGCATCACACAGGCGGGCAACACCCTCGCAGCGCTGGACATCGGTGAGAAGCGGCCAGTCCCCCATGGACCCGCAATAGACAACAGCATCCATGCCCGCTGCCATCAGGTCCTGCCCGGTCGCGACAAGCTGGTCGAAGTCCGGCACGCCATCCGCATGGCAGGGCGTCATCAGAGCCGGCATGCAGCCGGAAAACACGGAACGGGACATCGCGCCCTCCTCACAGGAAATTGAAACCGGACACGAGCATCTCAGGTCGACGCCCACCCTCTGGCAACCCATGTAGGCAGACACATGTCTCTTTTTTCGAGAGAAAGGTTTCCTCCGGCCACGTTTCGCGTTGGAATGGGAGCCCACCCTCTCATGGCAGCGACCCCGAGGATGATCCATGAGCCTGGCCGCCAGCCCCAACAGCCCGGCCCCGCAGGATGTTGTTCCGCTTTTCCAGAGCGTGCGTTCAAGAACCCTGGCGCTTGTCGATCCGCTGAGCGCGGACGACATGATGCTGCAGTCCATGGAGGATGCCAGTCCCGCGAAATGGCATCTGGCCCATACGACCTGGTTCTTCGAGGAATTCATTCTGCGGCCGTACCAGCCCGGCTATGTCTCGCCGGATGAACGCTTCGCCATCCTGTTCAATTCCTACTATGTTCAGGCTGGCCCGCGTCACGCCCGCGACCGGCGCGGACTGATCTCCCGCCCCGGCCTGCAAGCCGTGCTGGATTATCGCCGGCATGTCGAAGACGCCCTGCTGGACTGCCTCGCATCGGGATCACCGGAAATCGCGGATCTGGTGGAGCTGGGCTGCCATCACGAGATGCAGCACCAGGAACTCCTGGTCACCGACCTCCTGCACGGCCTGTCGTTCAATCCGCTCCTGCCCGCCTACAAGGAGCCGGAACCCCTGCCAGTGACAAGTGCGCCCGATCTGGCCTTCATTCGGCATGACGAGCAACTCACCCCCGTCGGCCATGATGGCGACGGGTTTGCCTTCGATTGCGAAACGCCCCGCCACCGGGTGTTCCAGCCGGGCTTCCGGATGGCCAATCGGGCCGTCACCAATCGTGAATGGATGGAGTTCATGGCCGATGGCGGCTACGCCACTCCGGAACTCTGGCTGATGGACGGATGGGCCGCTCGCGAACAGGAAGGCTGGGACAGCCCGCTCTACTGGTGGCGGCAGGACGACGAATACTGGTCCTACACACTGCGCGGACCGCAACCGGTGGCGTTGGACGCCCCGGTCGTCCATGTCAGTTATTACGAAGCCGAAGCCTTTGCCCGTTGGGCCGGCGCGCGCCTGCCCACCGAAGCCGAGCACGAGATCGCCTTTCGCGACACGCCGGTCGACGGAAATTTCGCAGACCGCAACCAGTTCCGCCCCCTGCCGGGTACCGGTGTCTGGGGCGATGTCTGGGAATGGACGCAATCGGCCTTCTCACCCTACCCCGGTTTCCGGCCCAGCGCCGGCGCCATTGGCGAGTACAACGGCAAATTTATGATCAACCAGATGGTTCTTCGCGGCGGCTCCTGCGCTACACCGCAAGCGCAGATGCGCCCCAGCTACCGAACCTTTTTCTACCCACCTCAGCGCTGGCAAATGCTGGGGCTGCGCCTGGCCAAGGACGCCTGACATGGACAGTGCCGTGATCCACGATACCGACTTTGCCGCATCCGCCCTCGAGGGCCTGCAATCCAGCCCGAAATGGCTGGACAGCAAATGGCTGTATGATGCGCAGGGCAGCGCGATCTTCGAGCAGATCACGCAATTGCCGGAGTATTACCCGACCCGGACCGAAACCCGGATTCTCAAGGAACAGATCTCGGCCCTGACCGATGTGCTGGAACCGGGAACCGTCCTGGTCGAGCTGGGCAGTGGCGCCAGCGTGAAGACCCGCATCCTGCTGGACGCGGCCGACAAACTGAAGGCCTATGTTCCGGTCGATATCTCCGCGGACTTTCTTGAAGAGACGGCAGAAGGTCTGCGCGACGCCTATCCGGAAACCCCGATCCGTCCGGTCGTCGGGGATTTCACCCAGGACATCACCCTGCCCGCCGCGTTGGATGCGGAGCCGAAAACGGCCTTCTTTCCAGGGTCGACCATTGGCAATCTGCCGCACGACACCGCCGCGGCCATGCTGGACCGCCTGCGCCACTGGCCAAGCATCGAGGCCCTGATCCTGGGACTGGATCTCGTGAAGGACACGACCACGCTGGTCGCGGCCTATGATGATGCCGCCGGCGTGACGGCAGACTTCAACCTCAACCTCCTGCGTCGGATGAACCGGGAGATCGGGGCTGATTTCGACCTGTCAGCCTTCCGCCACGAAGCCCGCTGGAATGCGGAGCTCAGCCGGATCGAAATGCATCTGGTCAGTCAGCGTAGTCAGACCGTGACCGTGGCCGGTCAGCCGATCCGCTTTGCCGAGGGCGAGAGCATCCATACGGAGAACAGTCGCAAATACACGCGCGAAGCCTTTGCGGCGATCGCCGACCGGGGCGGCTGGGAAATCGCAGACTTCCTCACCGACACCGGCCAGCTTTTTGCGGTGGCCGTGCTCAGGCCCAAACGGGCCTGACCGGCTAGCGGAAGTCGCAGCTTCCCTCTTTCAGGCCGAGCGCCTTGAAGATCATCGCCGCCGGACAGAAGCCGGTGACGCTGGTCTGCATCAGGTTGAGGCCGACAAAGCCGGTCAGAAGCAGGAACCAGGGGCTGACCTGCCAGGCGAGCAGCGCCGACAGCAGGGTCATGAATCCGGCAAACATCATTACAGCGCGTCCAAGGGTCATGAGAGGTCTCCTTGCTCAGTTCCGCTGGTCTCAGTCTCGCTGGCCAGGGCCTTGGGTTGATAGGGTTGGTCACCGTCCTTGAAGACGATGTAGATGGCGGGAATGACCAGCACGGTCAGCAGGGTGGACGAAGCCAGCCCGAACAGGAGCGAGATCGCCAGTCCCTGGAAGATCGGATCGCCCAGGATCACCGCCGCGCCGATCATGGCCGCCAGCGCGGTCAGCAGGATCGGTTTGAAGCGGATCGCCCCGGCATTCAGCAAGGTTTCCCGCAGCGGCTCACCATTGCCGGCACTGTGCCGAATGAAGTCCACCAGAAGGATGGAGTTCCGCACAATGATGCCGGCCAGGGCGATGAAGCCGATCATCGAGGTTGCCGTGAAGGCCGCGCCGAACATCCAGTGACCCAGCATGATACCGATGAAGGTCAGCGGGATCGGCGTCAGAATGATCAGCGGCACGCGGAAAGAGCCGAACTGCGCAACGACGAGCACATAGATGCCGAGCAGCGCGACCATGAAGGCTGCGCCCATGTCACGGAAGGTCACATAGGTGATTTCCCACTCGCCATCCCACAACAGGGTGACCTCTTCATCGCTGTCCGGCTGGCCGTACATGCGGATCTGCGGTTGGGGCAGGTCGCCCCAGTCATGGGCATCGATGGCATCCTGGACAGCGAACATGCCGTAGATCGGGGCCTCGAAGGCACCGGCCAGTTCACCCATCACCATTTCCAGGGAACGCCCGTCACGGCGGAAGATCGGATAGGAGCCCGGCTCTTCGGTGACGGAGACAACATCGCCCAGCTCGACCACCGTCCGGTTGCCCGGCAGCGTATTGGCCGGCACCGGCGTTGAAGCCAGACGTTCGGTCCAGTTGCGGTCCTCGCGGGGCAGAGCCACGGCGATCTCGATCGGATTGCGGCCTTCGCCCCGGTGGGAATAGCCCACCGGCATACCACCGATCAGGGCGGCGATCGTGTCATAGACATCCGATTGCTGAACGCCGAAATACTCCAGACTGTCCTGGTCGATCGCAATGCGCAGGCGCGGACGGGGCTCACCGAAACTGTCATCGGTGTCGACGATGTAATCGATCTCGTTGAACACGCTGCGCACTTCACGAGCCACGGCGCGGCGGGTTTCCGCGTCCGGCCCGTAGATCTCCGCCAGAAGCGTTGCGATTACGGGCGGTCCCGGCGGGATCTCCGCAATGCGCACCGTCGTGCCCGCGGGCAGGTCGAGGCTGGCCAAGAGCTCACGCGCTTCCAGCGCAATCTCGTGCGAAGAGCGGTCGCGGTGGTGCTTGGCTTCCAGATTGACCTGGAGATCGCCCTGCTCCGGACGGCTGCGCAGATAATAGTGCCGCACCAGACCGTTGAAGTTGAACGGGGCGGACGTGCCGGAATAGGCCTGGATGTGGGTCGCCTCGGGCAGTTCGGCCAACCGGTCGGCGGCGGCCATCAGAACGCGCTCCGTCCGCTCCAGCGTGGCGCCTTCGGGCAGGTCTACAATGACCTGGAATTCCGACTTGTTGTCGAAGGGAAGGAGTTTGACCGTCACGGCCTGGAAGCCAAACAGCGACATGGAGGCCAGGGTCAGCACACCCACACTCAGCAGCAGGATCCAGGCATTGCGCCGGGACTTCACGACCCAGCCGGCGACCTTGCGATAGGCCTTGCCCAAGGGACCTTCATGGCCCTCGGCATGACCATGGACATCGCCCTTGCGACGGCCGGCAATCACCAGCATCAGCCAGGGCGTCAGCACCATGGCCACGAAGAAGGAAAAGATCATCGCGGCGGACGCATTGACCGGGATCGGCGCCATGTAGGGGCCCATCAGGCCGGAGACGAAGAGCATCGGCAGAAGCGCGGCAACGACGGTCAGCGTGGCAACGATCGTGGGATTGCCCACTTCGGCCACAGCCTCGACGGCGGCCTGCACACGCGGACGGCCATCCTTCATGCCCCAATGGCGGGCGATATTCTCGATCACGACAATGGCGTCATCGACCAGAATGCCGATCGAGAAGATCAGGGCAAAGAGTGAGACCCGGTTGATCGTGTAGCCCATGAGATTCGAGGCGAACAGGGTCAGCAAAATGGTCGTCGGGATGACCACGAAGACGACGAGGCCCTCGCGCCAGCCGATCACAAAGGTCACGAGCAGGACGATGGAGACGGTCGCCAGGGCGAGGTGGAAGAGCAGCTCATTGGCTTTCTCATTCGCGGTCTCACCGTAATTCCGGGTCACCGTGACATCGACACCATCGGGGATCAGATTGCCGCGCAGAAGCTCCAGCCGTTCCACAATGTGTTCGGAAACGACAACGGCATTGGCTCCTTCGCGCTTGGCGATGGCCAGCGTCACGGCCGGCGTGCGCGTCCAGGCACCCTCATGTCCGTCCCGGGTCAGCATCCAGGCGCGCGAGTCGGCCGGTTCCGGGCCGATCACGACATCCGCAACATCGCGGACATAAACCGGACGGCCATCACGGGTGGTCAGGAGGAGCAGGCCGATATCGGGCATGCCCTGCAGGGTCTGACCGGCGACCACGCTTTGCGTCTGGTCGGCGGCGCTGACGCGACCCGCCGGGAAGGCGCGATTGGCTTCGGCGATACGGCCCGCCAGCTGTTGCAGGGTCACACCATATTGCGACAGGCGTTCCGGATCGGGCTCGACGCGGATCTGGTCGGAGCGGCCGCCGGTGATATAGGTCAGGCCGACATCATCCACCGACATCAGAGCCGCCCGCAATTCCTCGGCGATATTGTAGAGCGCATTGTCATCCCAACGCTCGGCCAGGTCGGGTCGGGGCGACAGGGTGAGGGCGACAATCGCCACATCATTGATGCCACGGCCGACGACGAGCGGTTCGGGAATGCCCAGCGGCATCCGGTCCATATTGGCGCGCAGACGCTCATGGACACGCAGGATCGCGTCATCGGCATCGGTGCCGACATCGAAGCGCGCGGTGACCATGACCTGGTCATCCTCGGTCTGGGAGTAGACGTGCTCAACGGCATTGATGGACCGGATGATCGCTTCGAGCGGTTCAGTAATCAGCTCGACCGCATCGGTGGCGCGCAGACCGTCGGCCCGCACGATGACATCGACCATCGGCACCGAGATTTGCGGCTCTTCCTCGCGCGGGATCACCATCAGGGCCAGGAACCCCATGGCCAGGGCGGCCATCAGGATCAGCGGCGTCAGCGGCGACCGGATGAAGGCGCGGGCGAGATTTCCGGACAGACCGAGTTTCATGGCCGCACCAGGACATCACCAGCCGACAGGCCGGACAGGATTTCCACGCCCTGAGGCGTGTCCAGACCGCGCTGGACGACAATCTCCGTGTCATGACCATTGTTCAGCTGCAGCCGGACATAGTCGACGCCGAAACGGGTGGAGATGAAATCGGCCGGAATGAGAATGGCTTCGCGGGCATCCACGGTAACGTAAACCCGCACCCGTTCGCCGACGAAAAAGTCGCCCAGCCCGTCGACGACGGCATCGGCGACGACACGGCCATCCTCAATCCGCGGATAGACCTGTCGGATCTGACCGGTCGGCGCGACATCGCTGCCGAGCGCTGCCATGCCGATCTCGACCGGGTCGCCCTCGGAAATGGTGCGGGCATGCCGCTCCGGCAGTCGCAGGCGCAGAAGATAGAGGTCGGAGGCAATGGTCGCGACAGGTTCACCGGGCATGATGACACTGCCCGAAGTCACCGGAACCGCCAGAACCCGGCCGCTGGCCGGTGCCAGCACATCGCCTTCTCGCGATTGCTGGACAAGGACATCGCGGGACCGCCGGGCTGCTGCCAGTTGACCGCTGACAACGTCCACCTGCGTCCGCGCCTGATCGAGGCGGGCCTGCGGATAAATGCCGCGTTCATAGAGGTCCTCGGCCCGCACCAGATCGATCTCGGCCTGCGAGAATTGGGCGGCGAAGGCATTCGCCTGGGCGTTGGCGGCCGCGATCTGGGGCACCAGACGGTCATCAACGACCACGGCCAGCACGTCCCCGGCCTCAACCGAGTCACCTTCGTCGACCTGCAACTGGCCGATCGTGCCGCCTATGCGGGCACGGGCCGTGATCGTGTCGATACTCTCGACCGTTGCGAACACGGCCTTGCGGTCAGGAATTTCGGTCTGCTCAACCGTATGGGTCTCGGCAGACTGCAGGCTGGCCGCGGCCAGTGCGAGGCTGAGAAGGAAGCCGGTCGCCATGATGTCACCTATTTCGGGTCAATGACCTGACCCGTTGCCGGGTCGATCGTTACGGTGGGAAGGCCGGCCGCTTTCCAGGCCATGAGGCCGCCTTTGAGATGGGCCGTAATCGCTACGCCGGCAGCGGCACAACGCTGCAAGGCATCCATGGAACGCTTGCCGGAGCCACATTGCAAGATCACGTCACGCGTCTTGTCGACCGGAATGGCGGTCGGGTCGAAAGTGGAGAGCGGATGAAGCGACGCGCCGTGCAGGCGCTCGGTCGCGAATTCACGCGGCTCGCGCACGTCGATAATCACGGCTTCCCCCGCCTTGACGGCGTCATGGACGGTTTTCGGATCAAGTTCGCGAAGGCTCATGGTGGGGCTCCTGCCGGTTCCAACAATATGATTGACACCTAATATAGTCTTATCTAAATTAGTGTCAACTAATTCAGGAGGTGCGTTTGACCTCGCCCGACCCGCAAATCCAGGACCTGCAATCGCAAGCCGGCGAAGCTGCCGGCTTTCTCAAGCAGCTCGCCAATGAAAAACGTCTGCTCATCCTTTGCCGCCTGGCCATGGGAGAAGCGACGGTAAGCGAGCTGTGTGAGGTCACGGATCTGTCCCAGTCTGCGATGTCCCAGCACCTGGCGAAGATGCGGGCCGAGGATCTGGTCAAAGGGCGCAAGGACGGCCTGCAGGTTCACTATTCGATCGCGGATCCGCGCTGCGTAGGCATCCTGCATCACCTGAAATCGCAATTCTGCACGGCCGCCGAAGCCCTGGAGGGCAAGGCCTGACACCAAACGGCCGCCACAAGGACGCGCCGGACATAACGGGAGGAATGAAATGGCCCATATTGTGGTTCTCGGAGCCGGTCTCGGCGGCGTTCCCATGGCGCTCGAAGCGCGCAAGGAACTGCGAAAGGAAGACCGCATCACCGTGGTCTCGGATTCGGCGACCTTCCACTTCACCCCGTCCAACCCCTGGGTGGCCGTGGACTGGCGCAAGCCGGAGCAGATCAAGGTCGAACTCGCCCCCATGTTCAAGAAGAAGGGCATCGACTTCGTCCATGCCGCCGCGACCAAGGTCGTGCCGGAAGACAACGCGATCGAACTCGATAATGGCGAGCGCCTGACCTATGACTACCTGGTCATCGCCACCGGCCCCCAACTCGCCTTTGACGAAATCGAGGGGCTCGGCCCCCATGGCGGTTTCACCGAATCCATCTGCCATGTCGATCACGCCGTCGACTCGAACTCGCGCTGGCAGGAATTTGTCCAGAATCCGGGCCCGATCGTGGTTGGCGCCGTACAGGGCGCGTCCTGTTTCGGGCCGGCCTATGAATTCGCGATGATCCTGGAAACCGATCTGCGCAAGCGCAAGATCCGCGACAAGGTCCCAATGACCTTCGTCACCTCGGAACCCTATATCGGCCATCTGGGCCTGGACGGGGTCGGTGACACGAAGGGCTTGCTGGAAAGCGAAATGCGCAACCGGCACATCAAGTGGATCACCTCGGCCCGCGTCACCAAGGTCGAAGACGGCGTGATGCATGTGGAAGAAGTCGCCGAGGACGGGTCCGTCAAGAAGACGCACGAACTGCCCTTCGGCTATTCCATGATGCTGCCGGCCTTCCGCGGTATTGACGCGGTGCGTGATGTCGAGGGCCTAGTCAATCCGCGCGGCTTCATCCTGGTGGATGAGCACCAGCGCAATCCGAACTGGAAGAATATCTTCGGCATCGGTGTCTGCGTCGCCATCCCGCCGGTCGAAAACTATGCCGTGCCGGTCGGGGTGCCGAAGACCGGTTTCATGATCGAGTCCATGGTCGTCGCCACAGCCCGAAACCTGCGCGCCGACCTGGATGGCAAGCCGGCCAACAACCTGGCCACCTGGAACGCCGTCTGCCTGGCCGATTTCGGCGATGGTGGAGTAGCCTTCGTGGCCATGCCGCAAATCCCGCCGCGCAATGTGAACTGGTCCGCCGATGGCGGCTGGGTTCACATGGCCAAGGCTGCCTTCGAATCCTATTTCGTGGGCAAGATCCGGCGCGGGGTCGGCGAACCCTTCTATGAGAAGGCCGTTTTCGACATGCTCGGCATCCACAAGGTCAAGGGAAAGTCCTGACCCATTTGGCACCTAGTGCGCGGTAAGAAATGTGCGCAGGTCTTCCGCGAAGGCCTGCGCCGTGCCGCCCAGATACAGCATGTGTCCGGACGGATACTCCTCAAAACGGACCCGGTCCTCCGGCAGTCCGGCCTCGGAGATCGACGCCCGCGCATCGGCTGGCGTCGTCACCAGATCATAATAGCCCGACGCCACAAAGACCCGCAGATCGCGATTGCGCCGCATCGACCAGGCCAGATCGACTGCGAAGGACTGGCCAGGCTCTACCCCGCGCCGCTCCCAGTTCCAAGCCGGCAGGAGATCGCGCCAGCGGATCGCCGTATAGGCCCGCCCGGTATCCACGCCCAGCTCCTCTCCCAGCATGCGATTGAAGGCCGACACAAAGCCGGGAACGTACTGCCCCATCGCCGGGTCGTCCGCGACAGGGTCCCGCCCGGACGACGCAAGCGGCAGGGTGTAGCGACTGTCATAGACGCCGGCTTCCAGACCCGCATCCGTCAGCAGGGTCCGGGCATAGTCCCGCTCCGATATGTAGAGATCCTCCCCGATCGTTTCGGCATCCAGGCCGACAAATACCTCCAATTGCGCGAGAATTTCCGCGCGGTCGGACGGGGACAAAGTGCCGGCCTGCAGATCCGCCAACGCCGCCCGATAGGGCCCATCAGCATAGGCCGCCGCCGCGGCATAGACGGCTTCCGGGTCATCGGTCTCCAGCGACGATCGGCCATGATAGGCGGCCGTGACAGCCAGCCCTGGCAAGCTGCGCGCCCTTGCCGCAGCAAGGGTTTCGCCATCGGGCGCCCCGCCATTTCCGCGGCCGGCCAGGGTCGTTCCCAGCAAGATGACACCGTCCAGCGTGATGCCCCGCATGACCCCGTTGTAGATCGGACTGCCCATCAGGGCGCGAGGCAGGACTGCGGCGCGCACCGTCCCATAGCTTTCCCCCAACACGTATTTCGGCGAGTTCCAGCGCCCATGCTCGGTCAGCCAGAGTTCGATGAACTGCGCAATCGACTCGGCATCCTCATCCACGCCCCAGAACAGGGCCGGATCAACGCCCGGAGCGGGCCGGCTGAACCCGGTCCCCACCGGGTCAATAAAAACCAGATCGGCTACGTCCAGCACGGAGACCGGATTATCCGTCAGACCGAAGGGCGGCACATTGGACGGGTTCACTTCCTGGTCCAGCACCAGGCGACGCGGCCCGATCACGCCCATATGCAGCCAGAGCGAGGCCGAGCCCGGCCCGCCATTGAACACGAACAGGACCGGCCGATCCGTAGCAACAGCATCGGTGCGCAAATAGCTGAAGGCGAAGATGCGACCCGTTTCAGCGCCATCCAGATCCCGCAAAACGGTCTCACCAGAAACCACCCGGTACCGGACCCTTTGTCCCCGGATGTGCACTTCATGCGCGGTTTCGGCCCGAAAGACCGGCGCGCTCGCTGACATGATGCCGGCCCCGTCCGACACGGGGATGTCATAGGGCTGGGCCAGAGCAGGCACCGCTCCGACAAGGAGCAACAGTCCCCCGGCCATGATCTTCCAGAAGTGTCCGTGTGTCATAGTCACTCTCCTGTCCAGGACCAGCCTATGCGGGCCGACGACAGGGTTTTATGCGTTTCTCTCACGAGAACGGACCAGCGGTGTGCGTAGAATCCGGTGCAAACCCCGCCAACAGAAGGACTATGCAACCAAGACCTCAGCCATTCGCCTCGCCAGGCATCAGGACGCATTGCAGCAAAATGCCCCGGAGCAAGCGCGCTTCGACTTGCTCGGCACGCGCAGCGATCTCGACTTCCCGCGCCGACCAGAGCGCGGTTCGGGCCTCGAGAATGTCAAGCACAGTGACCGCCTCGAGATCGCGTCCCCGCTCCAGGCGATCGAGCACCGTTTGAGCTGCACTCAGAGCCTCGCCCGCCTGCTCGACTCGCAAACCGGACCGCAGATTTCGAGCCTCAAGGGTCAGAAAGGTTTGACGTAGGGCCTGTTCCGCCGAGGCCAGCCGGGCAGCCCGGCTGGTCTGCTCACCCTCAGCCGCAACAAGGCGGGCCTGACGCAAACCACCCGTAATCGGCAGTGACACCGAGACACCCAGTCCGGTTTCGGCACCATCGCGCTCTTGAAAGACCTGAACGCCCAACTGTGGATCGGCGCGTTGGTCATAGGCGGCGCGGCGGCGCTGCAAATCAGCCCAGTCAAGCTCAAGCCGAGCCACGCGAAGCGCCGGACTGAGCGCTATGGCCGTATCCAGCGCTTCCCCGGCATCGGGGTCTCCGCACGTCTCTGTGTCCAGTCCTTCCGCCAGACCCGGCTCTGCCGTGCCCGGGAAACGGGCCTCCAGAGCAAGGCGCGCAAGCTCGGCCGACTGGCGCGAGGTGTCCAGCGAGGCCCGAGCCAAGGCCAGATCCCGGTCGAGCCGGTCCACATCAACGGCCCGCCCTCGGGCGTGCTGCAACCGCACCTGTTCGGCATCCCGCCGTAGCCGTGCAGCCTCCACACGCCGGTCCATCACCTCCACCAGCGCGCTGGCCTGTGACCATGCACTCCACAGCCGGACCCAGGCTTCTGCCTCGCCCTGCCAGCTCAGCACATAGCGGGCCTGAGCCAGCGCGCTTTCCGTTCGGGCCAGGTCCAGATCGAGTTGACGCTTTGCCGGCCATCTGAAGCGGCGGGACACCCCCAATTGCCACTCCATCGAGTCGTCCGCCGAACGGACCTGGCGCCGGGCGAGGCCCGCGTCGAGCTGGGTCTCATACTCACCCAGCCGGACCTGTTCAGCGCGAGCCATCGCCACGCTCCGGTCGGCCCGGGCCGCCATGACGCCGGACGACGATTCAATCACGGACCGGACCGTGTCTTCCGGCTCCTGCGCCGCAAGCTGCGACGACAGAACGAGGCCCAACGCCCCGCCCAGGGCAAGGATGACGCGCGTATTCTTCATGTCAGCCGTCCAAATTCTTCCACGGGTTCAATCCAGTAGGCTATCTGTCGCCGGGGGCAGTGCTGCGCGATGGCGTCCAGAACACCCGAAACTTCATCGCGCGGCAGGATCATCACGAACTGCACGGCGCGCATGGCCCCCCGGACACGCTCTGCCGCAGAAGCCAGAGCCATGTCAGCTCCACGCCCTTCGGCTTCCAGCATCGTGTAGCCGGGCACCTGGTCGGGCAAATCGTCCAGAATGTCGGCCAGAGCCGACTGGATATCGCGGGGCGCGGTGACGCTTAGCTTGCATAAGGTCGAACCCATCGGGCGGCCTCCGTCCGGTCAACGTCCGTCCGCGCCTCGACACCGAAACGGCGATAGAGAAGCGGCAGGAGATAGAGGGTGAGCAGGGTGGAAGAGACCAGACCGCCGATGACCACGATGGCCAAGGGTCGCTGGATCTCCGATCCGGGACCTGTTGCGAACAGAAGCGGCAACAAACCGAACGCCGCCGTAGTCGCGGTCATCAGCACCGGCCGCAAGCGCCGCCGGGTGCCTTGAAGGACAATTTCTTCAACGGCATGCCCCTGGGCGCGCAGATCGTTGAAGTAAGTGATCAGGACTAACCCGTTCAGGACGGCAATCCCGAGCAGGGCAATGAAGCCAACGGAGGCAGGAACAGAAACATATTCCCCAGCCAGACTCAGTGCGATGATCCCGCCCACCAGGGCAAAGGGGATGTTGGCGAGAATGAGCAGGGCCTGGCGGATCGAGCGCAAGGTCACGAACAGGACGATGAAGATCAGGACCAGGGCGACGGGGACCATTAAGGACAAGCGGGCTGCCGCGCGTCTCTGGTTCTCGAACTCGCCACCCCACTCGATACGGTAGCCCGCCGGAAGATTGCCCAGACCCTCAACCACCGTCTGGGCGTCCTCGACAAAGCCCACGAGGTCCCGGCCCGACACAAAGGCCTGAACCACCGCATAGCGCGAGCCGTTTTCACGATCGACCACGGCCAGGCCTTCGGCCCGTTCGACCCGAGCGATATCACTGAGCCGGACCTCCCCGCCATCGGGGGCCGTGATGCGGACATTCTCAAAACCGAACGGGGAATCCCGAAAGCGCCGATCCGCGCGAATGAGAATGGGCGTACGGCGTCCCGGCTCGATCACTTCACCGGCCTGGACACCTTCCAAACGGGCCCGCAACTCGTCCTGGACCTGCAAAACATCAAAACCGTAGCGTCCAGCCCACTCCGGATCGATGGAGACCTGGAGATATTCGGACAGGTCATTGGACGTCGTGAACACATCCGCAGCACCATCCACTTCGGCAACCGCCGCCTCGATCTCACCCGCAATCCGCGCCAATTCGCCAGAATCGGTGCCGAAAACCTTGATCGCCAGATCGCCGCGCGACCCGGTCAGCATTTCCGACACCCGCATTTCGATCGGCTGGGTAAATGAGGACTCAATGCCCGGAAAATCGGCCATCACGGTCCGCATTTCGCCGACCAGCCATTCCGTATCCGGGCCGCGCCATTCCTCGCGCGGCGCAAGCTGCAGGAAGGCGTCGCTCTCATTAAGGCTCATCGGGTCCAGACCCAACTCGTCCGACCCGACCCGGGCGATCACGTGCTGCACTTCCGGGACACGCTCGATCAGGGCGGCCTCAATGCGCAGATCATCGGCCTGGCTTTGATCCAGATTAATCGAGGGCAGGCTGGCCAGCTGCATCACGACAGCCCCCTCATTCATGGTCGGCATGAAGATCTTGCCCGCCCCGGCATAGCTCAGACCGGCGAGCACCACGCCCACCGCGGCCACGGCGTAGACAATCACCGGCAGTCTCAGGGCCCGGGCGAGGCTCCATTCGAACGCCGGACCAATGATCCGCATGATCCAGGCTTCCCCGCCCCGGCCCGGCCTCAGAGCAAAGGCCGCCAGGACCGGGATGAGGGTCATGGCGAGCAGCATGGCACCACCGAGCGCAAACACGATGGTCAGGGCTACCGGAGCAAACAGTTTGCCCTCCAGACCCTGAAGCGTGATCAAGGGAACAAAGACCAGGCAGATGATCAGCGTGCCTGCTGCTGTCGGAATGGCAACTTCGGACGCGGCCCGGAACACGGTGTGGAGACGGTTTTCATCCCCGCGCTCATTGAGGCGCTCAACCGTATTTTCCGTCACCACGATCGCGCCGTCGACAATCATGCCGATCGCGATCGCCAGCCCGCCCAGGCTCATCAGATTGGCCGAGAGCCCGACCACCTGCATGAGAAGGAAAGTCAGCAAAGCGGAGAAAGGCAGGATGAGGGTTACGACGACCGCTGCCCGAAGATTGCCGAGGAAAAGAACCAGGATAGCGATCACCAGTGCAACGGCGATCAGCAAGGCTTCCGACACCGTGCCTACCGCGCGCTCGATGAGATCCGACCGATCATAGAAGGGCACGACGCGCAGGCCCTCCGGGAAGCTCTGCTCGAGAAGGGCCAGGCGGTCCCGAACCCCGTCAACGACCATGCGCGCATCCGCGCCCCGCAGGGCAACCACAATGCCTTCGACCGCCTCGCCCCGGCCATCCATGGTGACGGAGCCATACCGCGTCAGGGCGCCGATCTGTACAGCGGCGACATCGCCCACACGAACGGGCGCCTCCGGGTCACTTCGGACCACCAGGGCAGCAATATCCTCGGGCGTCTGCGTCGCGCCCAGACTGCGGACAACGAGGGTTTCCTCACCCTCATTGATCCGGCCGGCGCCGTCATTACGGTTATTGCTTTCCAGCACACGCCGCAGGTCGACAATCCCGATGCCCGCAGCGACCATGGCCGCTTCGTCCGGCACCACCTCGAAGGTCCGCGCGCGGCCGCCGAGCACATTGACATCGGCTACACCCGGAAGGGTCCGCAGATTGGGCCGGATCACCCAGTCGAGGATGGAACGTCGCTCTTCCAGGCTGAGACTGTCTCCCTCGAGGGTAAACATGTAGAGCTCGGAGAGGGCCGTGGAGATCGGGGCCAGACCGCCTTCCACGGTGTCCGGCAGCATGTCCGCAACCGACGCCAGGCGCTCCGATACCTGC
>NZLV01000166.1 GCA_002694345.1 Maricaulis sp. | reverse complement strand
GGCCGTGGCCGTGGCCGTGGCCGGGATCGCGAACAAGAGCGTGACGACGAACTCGTCGACAAGCTCGTGCACATCAACCGTGTGGCCAAGACCGTCAAGGGTGGCCGGAACTTCCAGTTTGCCGCGCTCGTCGTGGTCGGCGACACCAAGGGTCGCGTCGGCTTCGGTCAGGGCAAGGCTCGCGAAGTGCCGGAAGCCATCCGCAAGGCGACGGACGAAGCCAAGAAGACGATGATCCGTGTGCCGCTGCGCGAAGGTCGCACGCTGCATCACGACACCAAGGGCCGTCACGGCGCTGGCAAGGTCGTCCTGCGCGCTGCGCCTCCGGGTACCGGTGTTATCGCCGGTGGTCCGATGCGCGCCGTGCTGGAAACCCTGGGTGTTGCGGACGTCGTCGCCAAGTCGGTTGGCACGTCCAACCCGTACAACATGATCCGCGCCACCATTGACGCGCTGAAGTCGCAGTCGAGCCCGCGCTCGGTTGCTGCCAAGCGTGGCCTGAAGGTTGGTGATCTGGTGAACCGCCGTGATGACGGTGCGTCTTCGCCGGAAGCGATCGAAGCGTAAGGAACGGATCCAATGGCCAAGAAGACCATTCGCGTGCGCCAGACGGCGAGCCCGATCCGTCGCCCGCAAGATCAGCGTGCCACGCTTGTCGGCCTCGGCCTCAACAAGGTCGGCCGTGAACGTGAACTGGAAGACACCCCGGCTGTCCGCGGCATGATTGCCAAAGTCAGCCATATGGTGGAAATCGTCGAGGAGTAGGTCCCTTCACGGGAAACCGCTCGTTCGAATGGAGAACGACATGCGTCTCAATCAACTGCGCGACAATGACGGCGCCGCCAAACTCCGCACCCGTGTGGGTCGCGGTATCGGTTCCGGCAAGGGCAAGACCGGTGGTCGCGGCGTCAAGGGCCAGAAATCCCGTTCGGGTGTGGCCATCAAGGGCTTTGAAGGCGGTCAGATGCCGCTTCACATGCGTCTGCCGAAGCGCGGCTTCAACAAGCCGAACCGGAAGGCCTATGCCGAAGTGAATCTCGGACGTCTTGAGAAAGCCATCGCTGAAGGCAAGATCGACGCGAAAGCCGCGATCAATGCTGAAGTCCTGCTCGCGGCCGGTCTGGTCCGTCGTGAACTGGACGGCATCCGCCTCCTTGCGAAAGGTGAGCTCAAGTCCAAAGTAGACATCACCGTTGCCGGTGCCTCCAAGGCGGCCATCGAGGCTGTTGAGAAGGCTGGCGGTAAAGTGACCGTCACCGCTGCCGAGAAGGCCGCGGACTAAGCGACTTCACGCTGACCTTTCGGGGACTGGTTGATGGCTTCAGCAGCTGAACAGCTTGCACAGAACATGAGTTTCAGCTCCTTCGCGAAAGCGAAGGAGCTGCAACAACGTATCCTGTTCACGATCGGGATCCTGATCGTGTACCGCATTGGCACCTTCGTGCCGATCCCGGGGATCGATCCGCAGCAATACGCACAGCTCTTTGAGCAGTTTCAGGGCGGTATCCTGAGCATGTTCAACACGCTGGGCGGTGGTGCGGTCGAGCGCATGGCGATCTTTGCGCTCAACGTGATGCCGTACATCTCGGCGTCCATCATCATGCAGCTCATGTCTGCCACCATTCCTTCTCTCGAAAAGATGAAGAAGGAAGGGGGCGAGCAGGGGCGTCAGCAGATCAACCAGTACACGCGCTATCTGACCGTTGTCCTGGCCACCGGCCAGGCGCTGGCGATCGCGCTGCAGATGAATACGGTCAGTCCTGACGGCACCTCCCTGGCGGTGCATCCGGGACCGTTCTTCATCGTGTCCACGGTGACCACGCTGGTTGGCGGCACCATGCTGCTGCTGTGGCTGGGTGAACAGATCACCTCGCGCGGCGTCGGCAATGGCGTGTCCCTGATCATCTTCGCCGGTATCATTTCCGCGGTGCCGGGCCTGCTGGGCAATGCCTTCGGCCAGGCCGCCTCGGGCGCCATCACGCCGGCGGTCTTCTTCTTCGGCGTGCTGATGGTTCTGGCCGGTCTGGTCCTGGTGGTGTTCATCGAACGCTCCCAGCGCCGTCTCCTGGTCCAGTATCCCAAGCGCCAGCAGGGCAACCGCATGGTCGGGGGCGATACCTCCTTCCTGCCGCTCAAGCTGAACACCGCAGGCGTCATTCCGCCGATCTTCGCGTCCTCGCTCCTGCTGCTGCCGGCCACGGCTGCGCAGTTCCAGGCCCAGTCCGGACCGCAATGGCTGCAGACGGTGGTGGCCTATCTGGGCGCGGGCTCTCCGCTCTTCCTGACGCTCTATGCGGCGCTGATCATCTTCTTCTGCTTCTTCTACACCTCGGTTGTCTTCAACCCGGAAGATACGGCAGACAATCTGCGCAAGTATGGCGGCTTCCTGCCGGGCATCCGCCCGGGCGTGCGGACCGCTGAATACATTGATTTCGTGCTGTCGCGTCTGACCCTGATCGGTGCGATCTACCTCGTCATCATCTGCATGGTTCCCATGCTGATGGGTGGTGGCGCGGCGATTGCCCTGGGCGGCACCTCCATCCTCATCGTGGTTTCGGTGACGATGGACACGGTGTCCCAGGTCCAGTCCCATCTGCTGGCTCACCAGTATGAGGGGTTGATCAAGAAGTCGAAACTGCGGGGGCGCAAGCGATGAATATCATTCTGTTCGGACCGCCGGGCTGCGGCAAGGGTACCCAGGCCAAGCGTCTGGTCACCGAACGCGGCTGGGTTCAGCTGTCCACGGGTGACATGCTGCGTGCCGCGGTTGCGTCCGGTTCCGAACTCGGCAATCGCGTGAAGGCGATCATGGATGGCGGCAATCTCGTTTCCGACGAGATCGTCATCGAACTGATCGAAGAGCGTTTGCCGGAAGCCGAAGCAGCAGGCGGGGCCATCTTTGACGGCTTCCCGCGCACTGTTGCCCAGGCTGAAGCCCTGGATGCAGCGCTGGAAAAGCGCTCTACCAAGGTCGACGCAGTCGTCCGCCTGCTGGTGGATGATGCCGAACTCGTCGCTCGCATGGAAAAGCGGGCTGCCGAGGAAGGTCGCGCCGACGACAATATCGAGGCCTTCAAGGTTCGCCTGAATGCCTACCAGGAGCAGACGGCTCCGCTGCTTCCCTACTACGCCCAACAGGGCAAGTTGCGGGAAGTGGAGGGGATGGGCTCCATGGAAGATGTCGCGGCTCGTATCGCCACGGCACTGGATGAGAAGTGACACACACCTGTTGCAACCCCATTGACGGGGTGGCAACGCTGACTGTAGATAGCGCCCTTCGCGAAACGGGCGAGCACATGCGGCGACCGAAAGGTTGCCCATTGGTTCGTCCGTGAATGGCGTTCTGAATTAGGAGATGGAAAGTGGCCCGTATTGCCGGCGTCAATATTCCGACGAACAAGCGCGTTGAAATCGCGCTTCGCTACATCCACGGCATTGGCCCGGCCAAGGCGAAGGAGATCTGCGAGCAGGTTTCCATCACGCCCGAGCGCCGTGTCGCTGAGCTGACCGATGCAGAAGTCCTGCAAATCCGTGAAGTGATCGACCGCGATCACCTCGTGGAAGGGGATCTGCGCCGTGAGGTTGCCGTGAACATCAAACGCCTGATGGACCTGGGCAATTATCGTGGCCTGCGCCACCGTCGTGGACTTCCGGTCCGCGGGCAGCGCACGCACACCAATGCGCGTACGCGCAAAGGTCCGGCCAAGCCGATTGCCGGCAAGAAGAAGTAGGGCCCTGACCAATGGCTAAGGAACCGAGCCGTATCAAACGGCGCGAACGTAAGAACATCACGTCGGGCGTTGCTCACGTGAATGCCAGCTTCAACAACACCATGGTGACCATCACGGACGCCCAAGGGAATGCGATTTCCTGGTCCTCCGCCGGTCACATGGGCTTCAAGGGTTCGCGCAAGTCGACCCCGTATGCGGCTCAGATGGCGGCTGAAGACGCTGGCAAGAAAGCTATCGAACACGGCATGAAGACCCTTGAAGTCAAGGTCTCCGGCCCGGGTTCGGGGCGCGAGAGCGCGCTGCGTGCGTTGCAGTCGGTGGGTTTCACCATCACCACCATCCAGGACGTCACGCCGATCCCGCACAATGGGTGCCGTCCGCCGAAACGCCGCCGCGTCTAATCCAGACGTTTCGCGCATTTCGCCTGTTGAACGCGCCGCCGTTAAGGCGCGCGGCTGATGAAGGGGCAGTAAGAACGTGATCGAGAAGAACTGGCAAGAACTCATCCGCCCGATGAAGCCGGAAATCGAACCGGGCCACGACCCGGAGCGGCACGCGAAGATCATCGCTGAACCGCTGGAGCGTGGCTTCGGCATGACGCTCGGCAATGCGCTTCGCCGCGTGCTGCTGTCCTCGCTCCAGGGCGCGGCCATCACCAACGTCCACATTGATGGCGTGGTGCACGAGTTTTCGTCGATCGACGGTGTGCGGGAAGATGTCACGGACATCGTCCTGAACATCAAGCAAATCGCCCTGCGCATGCACGGTGAAGGCCCCAAGCGTGTCGTGCTGAAAAAGTCCGGCCCGGGTGTCGTCACGGCGGGTGATATCGAGGAAACCGCCGACGTCGAGATTGTGAACAAGGACCTGATCCTGTGCACGCTGGACGAAGGTGCCGAGATCCGCATGGAATTCACGGTGAATACGGGCAAGGGCTATGTCCCGTCCGAGCGCAACCGTCCGGAAGATGCTCCGATTGGCCTGATCGGCGTTGATGCGCTGTACAGCCCGGTCAAGCGTGTCTCCTACAAGGTCGAGAACACCCGTGAGGGCCAGGTTCTCGATTACGACAAGCTCACGCTTGAAGTGGAGACCGATGGTACGGTCACGCCGGAAGATTCCGTGGCTTTCGCCGCGCGCATTCTGCAGGACCAGTTCCAGATCTTCATCAATTTCGAGGAAGCCGTCGAGGCCCGCCCGGCCGAGGACGACAAGCCCGAGCTCGACTTCAACCCGGCGCTGCTGCGCAAGGTCGACGAGCTGGAACTGTCGGTGCGTTCCGCGAACTGCCTGAAGAACGACAATATCGTCTACATCGGCGACCTGATCCAGAAGTCCGAGGCGGAAATGCTCCGTACCCCGAACTTCGGCCGCAAGTCGCTTAACGAGATCAAGGAAGTTCTCGCCCAGATGGGTCTCCACCTGGGTATGGAAGCGCCGAACTGGCCGCCGGAGAACATCGAAGATCTTGCCAAACGTTTTGAGGATCACGTCTAGGCAGCCGCCGGGAGGCGCCTGAACCGGACCTGAGGAGATAAAGCCATGCGTCACGGCATCGCACACCGCAAACTCAACCGCACGCACTCGCATCGCAAAGCCATGCTGGCCAATATGGCCTCGTCGCTGATCGAGCACGAGCAGATCGTCACCACCCTTCCGAAGGCGAAGGAACTGGCTCCGTTCATGGACAAGCTCATCACGCTGGCCAAGCGTGGCGACGTGCATGGCCGCCGTCTGGCCATGTCCCGCATCCGGAACGAAGACCAGGTCAAGAAGCTGTTCGACACGCTGGGTGGCCGTTATTCCGAGCGCAATGGTGGTTACACCCGCGTGCTCAAGGCCGGTTTCCGTCACGGCGATAATGCGCCGATGGCTGTCATCGAGCTGGTCGATCGCGACCCGGCTGCCAAGGGCGCTGTCGACCGCGCGCGTCTGGCTGCCGAAGAAGGCATGACTGAAGAGTAAGCTTCCAGTCAGCACAGGTTCAGGGAAAGGCGGCTTTGCTCTTGCAAGCCGCCTTTTTCATGTCTCGAACTCGGCCTATATGTACACCATGATCAAACACATCCTGCTTGCCTCCGTCCTCGTCACTGCGCCGGTCGCGGCCCAGGAGACGGGTTTGAACCCTGAAGCGGCCTTGCCCCAGGACCGGATCGTTCCGGACAGCCGGGCCGAGGTCCAGCTGTCCTTTGCGCCGATTGTGCGCGAAGTGACGCCGGCCGTGGTCAATGTCTATTCCCGGCGTGTGGTCCAGAACCAGCACCCCTTCGCCAATGATCCGGTCTTCTCGCGCATGTTCCGCAGCCAGCCGCAGGAACAGAATTCGCTGGGCTCGGGCGTGATTGTCGATCCGTCGGGCGTGATCGTGACCAACAACCACGTCGTGGCGAATGCGACCGAGCTGCGTGTGGTCCTGGCCGACCGCCGTGAATTCGAGGCGGAAATCCTGCTGACGGATGAAACCACGGACCTGGCAGTGCTGCGCGTCCAAACGGACGAGCCGCTGCCGGTGCTGAACTATGACATGTCCGGCAATATCGAGGTGGGGGACCTGGTCCTGGCGATCGGCAATCCGTTCGGTGTCGGTCAGACCGTGACGTCCGGCATTGTGTCGGCCCTGGCGCGGACCGATGTCGGACGCAGTGATTTCGGCTCCTTCATCCAGACCGATGCAGCCATCAATCCGGGTAATTCCGGCGGCGCACTGGTCGATATGGATGGTGAGCTGGTTGGTGTGAACACGATGATCTTCTCGCGCTCGGGCGGATCCAACGGGATCGGCTTTGCCATTCCGGTGGAGATGGTCCGCCGCGTCGTCGACACGGCGCTGGGCGAGGGCGAGCTGATCCGGCCCTGGCTGGGCGCGCGACTGCAGCCGGTCGACAATGATCTGGCCCAGGCGCTGGGCCTGGACCGTCCGCGTGGTGCGCTGGTCGGTGAGGTGTACCCCGAGGCCGCGGCGGATGATGCCGGACTGCGCCAGGGTGATGTGATCCTGGCGATCGACGGGCGCGCCATCAATGACGAGT
>NZLV01000165.1 GCA_002694345.1 Maricaulis sp. | reverse complement strand
GAGGCGGCGCAGCCCTTCCTGATCGGGCTCGGGCCCGAGCCGAATTCCAACGCGTTTTCGGCCGCTTATCTCGACGAGGCCCTTGCTGGGCGCAAGACGCCGATCAAATCCGCCCTGCTCGACCAGCGCATCGTGGCCGGCCTGGGCAATATCTATGTCTGCGAGGCGCTTTACCGGGCGGGTATCTCGCCGCGGCGCCAGGCGGCCAGCATTCCCGGCAAGCGTTCGGCCCGGCTGGCACCGGAGGTGCGGGCGGTGATCGACGAGGCGATCGCCTCTGGCGGCTCCACGCTGAAGGACTTTGCGGCAGCGGACGGGGCGCTGGGCTATTTCCAGCACCGGTTCCGGGCCTATGGCCGTGAGGGCGAACCCTGTCTCAACCCGGGCTGTGACAGCCGCATCCAGCGCATCGTGCAGTCCGCCCGCTCGACCTTCTTCTGCCCGACCTGCCAACGCTGACCGGATGTCCGGATGACGGGGACCGGGGGGACAGGGTCCGGTCTGTTCCCGGCCCCCTTTCGCCGTGATCTCGCCTACAAATCCTGTCACACATGATGGACCTGAAACGGAGTATCCGATCCATGCGACTTGCTTCTTCTCTTCGCCGTGCCGCAACCGGTGTGGCCGCCCTGGCCGGTTGGCTCAGCCTGTCGGCTGTTCCGGCCCAGGCGCAGATGCAGACCGATTTCTCCCAGATCGAGGCGACGCCTGCGCTCTGGCATATCGGCGACGAGGATTCCGACATCTATATTTTCGGGACCTTCCACATCCTGCCGGCGGAGCTGGACTGGCAGTCCGAAACCGTGACGGACGCGTTTGCGGCGTCCGACATTCTCATGCTGGAAGCCGATGTGCATTCCCCTGAAGCGCAGCAGACCATGCAGGCCCTGATCCCGCAGCTGGCCTTCAATCCGCCCGGCGTCACCCTGACCTCTCTGCTGGACGCGGACGGACAGGCCCTGCTGGCCGAAATGGCCCCGCGTCTGGGGGCCAGTGTGGCCATGCTGGAGCCGATGCGGCCCTGGTTTGCCCAGATCGTGCTGACGCTCGGCCAGATGCAACAGCTCGGCTTTGATCCCAATGCCGGTGTGGAGCTGGTTCTGCTCTCAGCTCGGCATGAGGGCATGACGATGGATTATTTCGAAACCGCGGAAGAACAGCTCGGCTTCCTCGCCGGCATGTCCGAAACGGCCCAGGTGGAAGGCCTGGTTGAAGGCCTGCGCGAAATGGACCGTCTGCCCCAGGAGCTGGACGACATGGTCCTGGCCTGGGCGCGGGGTGACATGGACGCCGTCAATTCGCTCTTCCTCGAGCAGATGCGCGACGAAGCGCCGGAGGCCTATCAGGCGATTATCGTGCAGCGCAATCACAACTGGGTCCCCCAGATCATCGAGCGCCTGGAGGGTGAAGGCGACTACTTCATCGCCGTCGGCGCCGGACATTTGCCCGGCGAGGAGGGCGTGATCGCGCTGCTTCAGGCGCAGGGCTACAGCGTCACCCGCCAATAGGGCTGGCCGCGCCGCAATGACTCCCGTCCTGTTCCGGCTATCGACGCTGGGAGCACGCTGGGGTATAGCGGCGCGGTTTTTCTGGCGCGGAGCAAGCCGCGCACCGTCACATGGAGTGCCGAATGGCCTACAAGACGATACAGGTGAAGACTGAAGGCCGGGTGGGTGTTGTCACGCTCAACCGTCCCGAAGCGCTCAATGCGCTGTGCGATGAACTCACCACCGAACTGACGGCCGCCCTGGCTGCGTTCGAAAGTGATGAAGGCATTGGCTGCGTCATCCTCACCGGTTCGAAGAAGGCGTTCGCTGCGGGCGCCGACATCAAGGAATTGCAGGCCCGTGATCAGGTCAGCCTCTATCTGAATGACCCGTTCGCGAAGACCTGGGAGTCCGTGGCGCGTTTCCGCAAGCCGATCATCGCCGCCGTGTCCGGCTATGCGCTGGGCGGTGGCTGTGAGATTGCCATGATGTGCGATTTCATCATTGCCTCGCAGAACGCCAAATTCGGTCAGCCGGAAATCAATCTGGGCGTGATGCCCGGCGCCGGCGGAACCCAGCGCCTGCCGCGGGCCGTGTCCAAGGCCAAGGCCATGGATCTGTGCCTCACCGGCCGGATGATGGATGCCGAGGAAGCCGAGCGGGCCGGACTGGTGTCGCGCGTCGTGCCGGCCGAGGATCTGATGGACGTCGTCATGGAAGCCGCCGAGACCATCGCGGCCAAATCCTTGCCGGTGGCCATGATGACCAAGGAAACGATCAACCGCTCCTTTGAGGTGGGTCTGACCGAGGGTATCCTGTTCGAGCGTCGCGTCTTCCAGTCGCAATTCTCGCTCGAGGATCAGACTGAGGGCATGGCGGCGTTCGCGGAAAAGCGGGCGGCGCATTTCAAGCACCGCTAGGGCGGGGTGCCATTGAGCGGTTGACGGCCCGGCCCCGAAGGCCTATACGCCGCCGCTCACGGATTTCACCGGGTCAACACGGCCCGGCACGACGAAGAGGTTAGGATCGATGGCCAATACCAACTCGGCCAAGAAAATGGTTCGCAAGATTGCGCGTCGCACGGCCGTCAACAAGGCTCGCCGCTCGCGCGTGCGGACCTTTGTGAAGAAGGTCGAACTGGCGATCGCGTCCGGCGACCAGGCTGCTGCCAAGACCGCTCTGGTCCAGGCTGAATCGGAACTGATGCGCGCTGTGCCCAACGGCGTCGTTCACAAGAACACCGGCTCGCGCAAGGTTTCGCGCCTGTCGGCTCGCGTGAAGGCGATGGCGTCCTAAGCCAGCTTTTACCGACCGGTTTACAAATACGCCCGGGGCACACGCCTCGGGCGTATTTTTTTGTCCGGCATTCGGGCGGCGACCGGAATTATCGGTCTGCAGCGGGTGATGTGAGGAATTTTTTTAATCATCATACGGAGGGGTTGCCAAACCCGTTCCGACTTGATCCACGCGCCCGGAAATTGACGTTTTTTGTCCCGATATGCGACCATAATTTTTGTCGCAAATCTGTCATGAAAGACAAGCGTCAGTCCGGTCACGGATTTCTCGTGTCAAGCGAAGAATCTCTGATTCGAGGCGTTGAATCCGGTTGACCGAAAATGGGGAAAGCGTAACCTCCGAGGCTCTGAGGGCGATCATCCCCATGCGGATAACATTCCGGGTCTGGCGACCAATTTTGCGGCGCCGGTCGTGGGGAAATCTTGCCGAAATTACAAACACATGACCTCTGTTTTGCGCAGAGGGACAACAAAAGTGTGGCGAACGATGGCGTATAACAAATTGGCTGTGGCAGAAGCCAAAACCGCGGGTGTTGAGGTCGAAGGTTCGGGGGGAATTTCCGCAACATGGCGACAGGTGCGTGCGCGTCTCAGAGACGAGTGCGGCCCGGCCATCTACTCCCAGGAAATAGCCCGACTGCGTGTACGTGTATCCGAAACCGGCGGCATTATCATCGTCGCGCCAAGCACCTTCAATCGGGACTGGGTCGAGGACCATTGGGGTGCCCGAATTCGGGCGATTTGGGCCGAATTGGATTCCACGCACCGCTCTATCCACCTGCTGGCCGAAGGCGACACCGAGCCGCAGCCGATGGTTGCGCCGGGATCCGCGCGCCCGGCCGCGTCCCGCCAGGTGCAGGAGGCCCCGCAAGCCCGTCTCGTGGCGGATGCGGCTTCCGCCAAGGCCGAGTCCGCGTCCGATGCGGAAGCCCTGGGCGAAACGCGTTTCACGTTCGACAGTTTCCGCGTGGGTCCGGCCAATGAAGTGGCCGCCGCGGCTGCCCGCACCGTTGTCGGAGCCCAGACGCCGCCCTTCAACCCGGTCTTCTTCTATGGCGATTACGGGGTCGGCAAGACGCACCTCATGCATGCCGTCGCCTCGGCGTTCGAGCATCATTCCCGCCCGCGCAAGGCGCTGTACCTGACGGCCGAGGAATTCCTGTCCGGCTTTGTCTCCGCCATGCGGGCCCGCGACACGCTCTCCTTCAAGGAGATGGTGCGCAGTGTCGATGTCCTGCTGATCGATGATGTCCACTTCATCGCCGGCAAGCCGAAGACCGAAGACGAGCTGCTCAACACGATCGCGGCCCTCGTGGCCGAGAACAAGCAGGTTGTCCTGGCCTCGCACCGTCCGCCGTCGGAGCTGCAGGTTGCCGATGAGCGTCTGCGCTCGGTCCTGGTGGGCGGGCTGTCCTGCCCGCTGGGCAAGCCGGATCTCGATCTGCGCCGCCAGATCCTCGACTGCAAGATCGCCCAGGCCAAATGCCACTACCCGGTGCTCGACGTGCCGGAGCCCGTGCGCGACTTCCTGGCAGCCCGCATCACCACCAGCCCGCGCGAGCTGGAAGGCGTCCTCAACAATGTCATCTGCCGCACGGCCCTGCTGGGTCTGCCGGTGACGATGGAAGCCGTCTCCACCGCCCTGCGCGAACTGTCGCTCAGCTCGGAAAAGCGCCTGACCGTGGACGAGATCCAGAAGGCCGTGGCCACGCATTTCGGGGTGACGCCGGCGGATATCTGTTCCAAGCGCCGCACGCAGAGCGTCGTCCGTCCGCGCCATGTGGCCATGTATCTGTCCAAGACACTGACCACGCGCTCCCTGCCGGATATCGGCCGGCGCTTTGGCGGCCGGGACCATTCCACGGTCATCCATGCGGTCAACAAGGTGACCTCCATGATGGAGGCCGGGGACCCGATCGCGGATGAAATCGACCGCCTGACCCGCGACCTGCAGGGCTGACCTGTTGCGCGAACACGGTTAATGAGAACGCGCTGACGCTGGAGAAATCTCTTGCGAAGGCGCGTTTTCATGTATCCTCTTTGGTCCACCCTGATTTGCACGCAGGCATTTTGCCGGCCGTGCCGTCCCTCAAGACGCCGATGTCAAATACGTTGAAAGCGGAACGCGAGACATGAAGCTGACGATCGAGCGCGCCACCCTCCTCAAGGCCCTGGGCCACGTCCAGGCTGTGGTGGAGAAGCGCAATACCATTCCGATCCTGTCCAATGTGCTGATCTCGGCCGGTCCGGATGGCGCCAGCTTTGCCGCGACCGATCTGGATATCGAGATCCTGGAAACCACCAATGCCAGCTGTGAGGGCGAAGGCCTGATCACGGCCCCGGCCCACACGCTCTATGACATCACCCGGAAGCTTCCGGACGGGGCCGATGTGACGCTGGAGATGAATGGCGGTGATCCGCGGCTGACCCTGCGCGCCGGCCGTTCCAACTTCAATCTGCCTTCCCTGCCGCCGGGCGATTTCCCGGTCATGCCGACCGAGGACCTGGAACACCGGTTCCAGATGCCGGCCAGCGAACTGGCCCGCCTGATCGACAAGACGCGGTTCGCGATCTCCACCGAAGAGACCCGCTACTACCTCAACGGCATCCATCTGCATGCCGCCGAGCAGGATGGCCGCAAGACCCTGCGCGCTGTTGCCACGGACGGTGTCCGCCTGGCGCTGGCCGAGATTGATCTGCCGGAGGGTGCCGCCGGCATGCCGGCCGTGATCGTGCCGCGCAAGACCGTGCAGGAAGTCCGCCGATTGCTGGAAGACGCCGACGAGGATGTCGAAGTCTCCGTCTCCGAAGGCAAGATCCGCTTCCGCCTGGGCCGGGCCGTGCTGACGTCCAAACTCATCGACGGGGCTTTCCCGGACTATGAGCGCGTCATTCCGCGCGGCAATTCCAAGCTCATGTCGGTCGAGAACAAGCGTTTCGCCGAAGCCGTCGACCGGGTCGCCACGATCTCGGTGGAGAAGTCCCGCTCCGTGAAACTCACCTTGGGTGAGGACACGCTGACCCTGGCGGTCAACAATCCGGAGAGTGGCCAGGCCGAGGAAGAACTCGCCGTGTCCTATTCCGAGGACGGTTTCTCCATCGGCTTCAACGCCCGCTACATGCTGGACGTTGCCTCCCAGATCCAGGGCGATGAAGCCCGTTTCCACTTTGCCGATGCCGCGTCGCCGGCCCTGGTCACCGACAGTGGTGACCCGGATGCGCTTTATGTGCTGATGCCGCTCCGCGTGTGACGCAAACCGGTGACGCATACGAACACGATCAGCCGCCGTCGGTGCCACCGGCGGCGGTTCGTCGTTTGCGGCTGACCGATTTCCGCGGCTATGCCAGCCTCGACCTCGAATTGGAGCCCTCGCCGGTCGCCCTGTTTGGCGCCAATGGGGCGGGCAAGACCAACCTCCTTGAAGCGCTTTCCTTTCTTGCTCCGGGCCGTGGACTGCGCTCGGCCGGGGCGGACAGTGTTGCCCGCAAGAGCGAGGCGGGCATCGCCGCCAACTGGGCCGTGTTTGCCGAGGTGGAGACCCGGGACGGGTTGATGCGCCTGGGCGTGGGGTCGGGCGAGAGCGGACGGCGCCAGACCCGGATCGATGGTGAGCCGGCGCCCCAGGGCGAGCTCGCCCGTCTGGTGCCGATGATCTGGCTCACCCCTGCCCAGGATCGCCTGTTCGCCGGGCCGCGGGCAGACCGGCTGCGCTTCTTTGACCGGCTGGTCTATGCCGCCGATCCGGCGCACGCCGAGGCCGCCACCGCCTATGAAAAAATCCGGACCCGCCGCCAGAGATTGCTGGATGAGGGGAGCGCCGACCCCGCCTGGCTCGATGCGCTGGAACAGGACATGGCCGGGCATGGCGTGGCCATGGCTGCGGCCCGTCTCGACGCCCTGATCCGTCTGCAGGGCGAAATCGATACCCGTCCGGAAGGGGTCTTTCCCCAGGCCGATCTGGCCTTGGATGGGGCGGTGGAGGCGGATCTGGCCGGTGGGGCCGACGCCGGAACCGCCGAAGACAATTTCGCCGCAGCCCTGCGCGAGGGGCGGCAGCGCGATGCGATCGTCGGGCGGACGCTGACCCGGGGACCGCACCGCACCGAACTCGTTGCCCGCCACCGCGCCAAGGACCAACCGGCTTCCGATTGCTCCACGGGAGAGCAGAAAGCCCTCATCCTCACCCTCGCCCTGGCCCAGGCCCGGGCGCTGGGCAAGCAGGGCGGTCTTGCCCCGCTCCTTCTGTTTGATGAAGCCTGCGCCCACCTCGACGCGCCGCGCCGGGACGGTCTGGCCCGTGAAATCCTGGCCACGGGCTCCCAGGCCTGGCTGACCGGGGTGGAACGCGTCCTGTTCGAACCCTTCGGCGAGCACATCCAGTTCTTCGAGGTCGACGCCGCAACCCTGTCCCGGCGCTAGGTCGGCAGGCAGTCCGCCCTCCGGCTGCCTCATTGCGAGGCAGGACCGGATTTGGGCTGTAATGCCAGATGCTTGAATTTGCCCTGCCGGTTCAAACCCGTTACCCCAATAGACATGTCCGGCCTTCCAGACGCCGCCCTCGAGAGCAGGCGCATGGCATCCACAGGCCCGGCCGGACCCGGCTTGCGTGTTGAGGCGAGCCGGACCGGACAATCGTCCATTCGGGACGATGCGGATCGGCGCGTCGTGCGATCGTGGGGCTGGTGTCAGCCCGTACGGTCCAGCTGCAAGGGTGATGTGTGGCGTTCAACGAGATGCATGATGAGGCGGGTGCGCCGCGCGAGCCCTATGAGGACTATGCGCGCTGGCTGTCCGACTACACGCCGGCCGAACTGGCGCGGAAATCGCGCGAGGCCGAAACCTTTTTCCGGCGCACCGGGATCACCTTCAATGTCTATGGCGCCCGGGATGCGGACGAACGCCTGATCCCCTTCGACATCGTGCCGCGCGTGATCTCGGCGCGGGAATGGGCCCGGCTGGAGCGCGGCATCGAACAGCGTGTCCGAGCCATCAACGCCTTCCTTCACGACATTTATCACAAGCAGGAAATCATCCGCGCCGGCCGCCTGCCGCTCGAACTGATCGCCAACAACGAGGCCTTCCTCGCCAAGATGATCGGCGTGTCGCCGCCCGGCGGGGTCTACACCCATATCGTGGGCACCGATCTGGTCCGCACCGGACCGAATGAATTCTACG
>NZLV01000164.1 GCA_002694345.1 Maricaulis sp. | reverse complement strand
TCGACTATCCGCGCGTGGATGGCGGCGAGCCCGTGCGCGCCCTGCCGGTGGATGCGGTGCGCGAGCTGATCGCCGCCCGCGATGGCGAGTAGGCGGATCATGGCATCCCGACGCATGGCCATCATTGGGGGCGGACCGGCCGGCCTGATCGCCGCGGAACACCTGTCGGCCGCCGGGTTTTCTGTCGACCTCTACGAGAAAATGCCGACGCCGGGACGCAAATTCCTGATGGCCGGGCGGGGCGGGCTCAACCTCACCCATTCCGAACCCCTGCCGGCCTTCCTGGGCCGTTACCGCGAGGCCTCGGACTGGCTGGGACCGGTGATTGCCCGCTTCGATCCCGCCGCCCTGCGGGCCTGGTGTGAAGGTCTGGACCAGCCCACTTTTGTCGGCTCCTCCGGACGCGTCTTTCCTGACGCCATGAAAGCCTCACCCCTGCTGCGCGCCTGGCGGGCGCGGTTGGAGGCGCAAGGTGTTGTCTTCCATTTGCGGCATGATTGGACCGGCTGGACAGAAGGCGGGGCGCTGGCTTTTGACACGCCGGACGGGCCGGTCACCGTCAGGGCGGACGCCACCCTTCTCGCCCTCGGGGGAGCGAGCTGGCCGCGTCTGGGCTCTGATGGCGGCTGGGCGGACTTGCTGAAGGAGAAGGGCGTCTCGCTGGTGGCGTTTTCCGCCTCCAATTGCGGGGTCGAGATCGGCTGGAGCGCCATGACGCAGGACCGGTTTGCCGGAGCACCGCTCAAGACCATCGCGTTGAGCCTGGGCGAAGAACGGGTCGAAGGTGAACTCATCCTGGCGCGCTACGGCTTGGAAGGCGGAGCCGTCTATGCCCTGTCCGGCCCGATCCGTGCGGCGCTGGACGCCGGCCCGGCGGCGCTGTCGCTGGATTTGCGTCCGCATCTCGATGTAGCCGCTCTGGCCGCGAAACTGGCCAAGGCGAAGAAGGGCCAATCCCTGTCCAACATGCTGCGCAAGGCCGGCCTGTCACCCCAGGCGATTTCCGTGCTGCGCGATGCCGTGCCCGATCTGCCGCGTGCCCCGCAGGCACTGGCGGCGCTGATCAAGGCCGTGCCGTTGACCGTGACCGCCCAGCGCGGCCTTGACCGCGCCATCTCCTCGGCCGGCGGCATTGCGCGCGACGCCGTGGATGAGCGTTTCATGCTGACGGCTTTGCCGGGCGTGTTCGCCGCCGGCGAAATGCTGGACTGGGATGCCCCCACCGGCGGCTATCTCCTGCAGGCCAGCTTCGCCACTGGCCTCGCTGCGGCACGCGGGATCGAGGACTGGATTAACGCAGCAGCTCGTTGATCGAGGTCTTCGAGCGTGTCTGGGCGTCGACCTGTTTCACGATCACGGCGCAGGCCAGGGACGGGCCGCCCTTGGGGTCCGGCAGAGTGCCGGGCACGACCACGGAATAGGCCGGGATCTCGCCGCGCGTGATCTCGCCGGTCTCGCGGTTCACGATCTTGGTGGACTGGCCCAGGAAAACGCCCATGGAGATCACGGCGCCCTGGCGCACGACCACGCCCTCGGCAACTTCGGACCGCGCACCGACGAAGACATCATCCTCGATGATGACCGGGCCGGCCTGCAGCGGTTCCAGCACACCGCCAATGCCGACGCCGCCGGAGATGTGCACATTCTTGCCGATCTGGGCGCAGGAGCCGACCGTGGCCCAGGTGTCCACCATCGTGCCTTCATCGACATAGGCGCCGATATTCACATAGGAGGGCATCAGCACCGTGCCCGGCGCGATATAGGCACCACGGCGCACGGCACAGGGCGGTACGGCCCGGAAGCCGGCGGCCTTGAATTCGGCCTCGCCCCAGCCCTCGAACTTGGAGGGCACCTTGTCCCACCACTGGCCATTCATGCCGACACCGCCGCCGATCGTGCCCATCGGGTTCAGGCGGAAGCCCAGCAGAACCGCCTTCTTGAGCCATTGATGCACGACCCAATCACCATTGCCCTCTTTCGACGCCACCCGGCCCTTGCCGCTGTCCAGCAGCGCAATCGCGGCCTCAACCGCTTCGCGGACTTCGCCTTGCGTGTCGGTCGACACGGCCTCGCGATTGTCCCAGGCGGCTTCGATCGTGGCGATGAGGGTGGTGTCGGTCATGATGGCTCGTCTTTGCTGGTCTTGGTGCGGATGTCCCCAAGGAATGTGCTCAGGCAGTCCACCGCATAGTGGACATGGTCGGGGTGTTCGCCCGGCCCGGCGCTTTCCTCGTCGCGGTCGCCTTCCTTGGCCCGAACCAGCACGGTGGTAAAGCCCAATTCATGCGCGGTCTTCAGATTGCGGACACTGTCCTCGAAGAAGACGGATTGGGGGATGGGCAGGTTGAAGCGGCGGGTGAAGCGGTCAAAGCCCTCGCGATGGGGTTTCGGCGTGAAATCGGCGGCCTCGACATCGAAAATGTCGTCGAACAGATGATCCAGGCCCAGCCGGCCCAGCACGTTCTCGGCATGGCGCAGCGACCCATTGGTGTAGACCAGGCGGGTGCCGGGCAGGGCGGCGATCCGGTCGGCCAGGGTATGGTCGGGATCGATCACGCTGGCATCAATGTCGTGGACGAAGTCCATGAAGGCGCGCTGGTCGACGCCATGATGTTCCATCAGCCCGTTCAGCGTGGTGCCATAGGTGCGCCAGTAATGCTTCTGGACCTCGCGGGCTTCGGTGTGCGGAAGGTCCAGGAATTGCGCGACGAATTCCGTCATCCGCCGGTCCACCTGGGACATGATCGGCGCGTCGGACGGGTAGAGCGTATTGTCGAGGTCGAACACCCAGTGCGAGATATGGGTCAGGTCGGGGCGTGTGTCGGACATGCTCAGCCTCCCTCGAAATCGCTTTCCTGCACCGTGATTCGGGTGCCGCCATCCTCGGGCTCCGCCACCGCACGGAAACGGGCCGTCGAATAGCCGCGTTCGGCGCAATCGGTTCTTTCCTCGGCGACGAAACGGGCCGGCGCCAGGCAGAAGGCTGCTTCACCACCGGTCATCGCGCGGCGTCCGGACGAGGAGACCCGCTCGGCGTAGAAATAGGCCGGGGCCTCGTCGCCGCTGCCAGCCTCGAGCCGGTTGCCGATCAGCCGGGCGCATTCGCCGGCATGGATGCGCCACCAGCCCCGCGACTGCCAGGTCGAGCTGACCCGGTAGCCCACAGCGGCGGAGATATCGCCATCGGCCTCATTGCACAGGATCAGACCGCTGGACCCGTTGCGCTCCAGAGCGTGGGCTTCCAGCGCGTCGATCAGCACCGCATCGGACGGATCACGGCCGATATTGGCATCGGCGAGAAAGCGGGTGATGGCCCGGCGGGTGGAATTGCCTTCATAGCCGTCCACGCCATTGACCTGGAAACCGGCCGATTGCAGCAGGCGCTGGATACCGGCGGTTCCGGCCCGGCGTCCGTAATCGGACGGTTCGGCGAGCACGGTGCGCTCGCGATCTTCGCGTTCGCGGACAAAGAAATCGCGCGAGGCCAGGCCCAGTGCGGCGCAACGCGTATTGGCCACGACTTCGAAATCGGCTTCATCGACACAGAGCGGGACGGTGCCGCGCCATTCGCGCACCCCGCCCAGATAGGCCAGCGAGGATTTGGCGTAGAAGAAGATCGGCTGTTCGCTGTCCAGGTCGACTTCCTCGGCGATGCTTTCGCACTCACCGGGGCGCACCCGTGTCCAGCCTTCGATGGCGACGCCACCCTCGACCGTCCAGCCCGCTGCCACTTCGGCAATGAAGCTGGTTTCGTTGCAGATTTCCGCGGCTTCGGCGCGGCTGGTCCAGCCCAGGGCCAGGACAGCGCACAGACCGCTTATGCCCATCCACCGCGCCAGCATCAGCCGAAGTCCGGCAGGAGTTCGGCGATCTCGGCTCGCAGAAGATCGATCCCGTCCGTCTTGGACGAGGAGGTCGCCGTGACGCGCGGGAAGGCGGCCGGGCGCTTGATGATGGCGGTGCGGATCTCTTCGCTGACCCGTTTCACGGCCGGCGGTTTGATCTTGTCGGTCTTGGTCAGCACGATCTGGTAGCTGACAGCGGCCTCGTCGAACACGTCCATGATCTTCTCGTCGACGGTCTTGAGACCATGCCGGCTGTCGATCAGCAGGTAGACGCGCTTCAGATTGACCCGGCCGCGCAGGAAGGCGCGGGTGAGACGGGTCCATTTCTCGACCACATCCTTGGGCGCCTTGGCATAGCCATAGCCGGGCAGGTCGACGATGCGCAGGCTGGTGTCATCGACATTGAAGAAGTTCAGCTCACGCGTGCGGCCCGGCTCGCCCGAAGCGCGGGCGAGACCGTTCTGCCGGGTCAGCGCGTTGATCAGCGAGGACTTGCCGACATTGGAGCGTCCGGCAAAGGCGACCTCGATCCGGTCCGGCGGCGGCAAATGGTCGAGATCGACCGCACCCATGAGGAAGGTGCAGGGCCGGGAAAACAATCGCCGGCCCTTGGCAAGGTCGAGTTCGTCCGTCCCGTCGGTCAGGACTTGCCTCCCGCAATCTTGCCCCGGATATGGGCGATCAGCTTGTCGAACTGGGTCTCATTCCCGTGGCGACGCATGATGATGTATTGCTGCATCACGGACAGGAAGTTGTTCCAGGCCCAGTAGATCACCAGACCGGCCGCGAACGGGGCCAGGACGAAGGTGAAGATGATCGGCAGGAAGGCGAAGATGCGCGCCTGCATCGGGTCCGGCGGCGGCGGGTTGAGCGCCTGCTGTGCGGCCATGGTGATGCCCATGATGATCGGCCAGGCACCGATGCCCAGGACACCGCCGATCAGCCACAGGCCGGACGGGTCGTAGGGAATGAGGCCGAACAGGTTCCACATGTTCGTCGGGTCCGGCGCGGACAGGTCGCGGATCCAGCCGAAGAAGGGCGCATGGCGCATTTCAATGGCGTTGAACAGGGTCTGGTAGAGCGCAAAGAAGATCGGGATCTGCGGCAGGATCGGCAGACAGCCGGCCAGCGGATTGATCTTCTCTTTCTTGTAGAGCTCCATCAGCGCTTGCTGCTGCTTCTGCTGGTCAGCCGCGTAGCGCTCCTTGATCTCCTGCATTTTCGGCTGCACCGCCTTCATCTTCGCCATTGAGGCGTAGGCGCGGTTGGCCAGCGGGAACATCAGGATCTTGATGATCAGGGTCAGGGCGAGGATGGCGAGACCGAACTGGCCGGTGACGCCTTCCAGAACGTGCAGCAGCCAGACGAAGGGCCGCGCCAGGAACCAGAGCCAGCCCCAGTTGATCGCCATGTCGAATTTCTCGATGCCAACCTCATTCTGGACCGCCTGCAGAACGTCGAGTTCCTTGGCCCCGGCGAAGATGCGGGTGGTGGAGGTCAGGCTCTCGCCCGGCGCCAGCGCTTGGGCCTGCTCGACATAGGAGGCTTCGAAAGCATCCGTGCCGGCGCGGTCAATGGTGCGGAAACGGGCGGTGAAGCTGCGGTCCTGGTCCGGAATGGCGGCGGCCATCCAGTAACGCTGGGTGATACCGACCCAGCCGCCCATGCCGCTTTCTTCCTCGGCGCCGTCGCCATCTTCCATCTTGGTGAACTTGCTCTGGTAGAGCGTGCCGTCGACGACGGCGAGGGCGCCCTCGAACACGGCGATATTGCGCACCAGGTCGTCCGGCAGGCCTTCATGGCGCACCAGGCCGTAGCGGGAGAGTTCCACTTCCGCGCCGGCATTGTTGGTGACCGTGTCTTCCAGCGTGAAGAGATAGTTCTCGTCGACCGAGATGGTGCGTTCGAAATGCAGACCCGACGGGCTGTCATAGGCCAGCACGACCGGCGTTTCCGGGGTCAGCGTGTCGCCGGAAACCAGGGTCCATTCGGTGGCGCCGCCCGGCAGGTCATTGAAGCCCGGCGTGGCCGACTGCCAGCCGTCGCGGGCATAGAAGACATGCTCGGTGCCGATCGGGTTGAGCAGGGCGACCGGGGTGTCGTCATCGATCGTGGTGGTGTGGTGGACCAGGCGGATATCGTCGAAACGCGCGCCGGTCAGCGAGAAGGAGCCGACGACGGACGGACCGTCGATCGTGATGCGGGTATTGTCGGCCAGGGCAGCATCGCGGTCGGCATAGACCGGGGCGGCGGGTTCGCCAGCTTCGACCGGCAGGTCCGGATCAGCCAGTTCGCCAGCGGCTTCCAGAGCGGCTTGCTCTGCCTGGCGGGCTTCCTGCTGTGGGCGCATGAAGAAAACATCATAGCCCAGCATGATCACAACGATCAGGCCCAGTGCGATAAACAGATTGCGTTGATCTTCGCCCATGAAAACACGGCCTTTCAGGCTTGTTTTGTCCCTTCACTCACGGTCTCGGTGGGCCCGAGACTGACCAGAGCGCTTTTGACATCCCCGATGAGGCGCGACCATTCCTTCTCCGGCGTGGACGCACGCGCGATGAATACATAGTCAAACCCGGACTGTCCGTGGAGGGGGAGTAGCAGCCGGGCGGCCTCGCGCAAACGCCGTTTGCTACGATTTCTGACCACGGCACCGCCAATTTTGCGGGTGGCAGTGAACCCGGCACCGATCCAGGGGCCCATATGAGAAGAGCCGTCCCGTCTTCGCGCCTGGATAACGACGCTGGACCGGACGGCTTTCTTGCCCTTGGCGACGAACAGAAATTCGCGCCGCTTTGTCAGCCGTTTAACGGCCAGCGGCTGCGTGTCCATCGGATTTAGGCGGACAGGCGCTTGCGGCCTTTGGCCCGGCGGCGTGCCAGAACCTGACGGCCGTTTTTCGTCGCCATGCGCGCACGGAACCCGTGCCGACGCTTGCGGACGAGGTTG